>NZ_CAXTBY010000006.1:0-103696 GCF_964242245.1 uncultured Methylobacterium sp.
TTTGCACACGAGACAGATGGGGGCGGCCAGCGGAGGACCTCAAACAGGCTCTGAGGCCTCGGAGGGACCGGATGAACATTCATGAGAATGCGCGTTTGACGCCGTCGGGTCGAGAGCGCCTTGCGCGGTTGGTGATGAGCGGGCTGACACCGCAGGTCGTCGCCGAGACAATGGGCGTGTGCGTGAAGACGGTGCGCAAGTGGGCGGCTCGCTTCCAGGCCGAGGGCGTGGCGGGCTTGCGGGATCGCTCGTCCCGGCCCCACACCCTGCACCGTCCCACTCCGTCCGCCACGCTGGAAGTGACCGAGATCCTGCGTCGGCAGCGCTTCACCGGCTAGCAGATCGCTCGGGACGTAGGCGTCTCGCCCGCCACGGTGAGCCACATGCTCAGCCGCCTCGGTCTCAACCGCATCGCCGCCCTGGAGCCCTCTGAACCCATGCGCCGCTACGAACGTGAGCGGCCGGGCGAGTTGATCCACATCGATATCAAGAAGCTCGGACGCTTTGAACGGACGGGCCATCGCATCACTGGCGACCGCGCCGGCCAGAGCAACGGTCGCGGGATCGGATGGGAATACCTCCACCTCGCCGTCGACGACCATTCCCGGCTGGCCTACTCCGAGATCCTGGCGGACGAGAAACGCGGCTCCTGCCTGACGTTCCTGTTCAACGCCCTGCGCTTCTTCCGCCGCCACGGCGCCACGGTCGAGCGGGTGATGACCGACAACGGGCCCGCCTTCAAGTCCCGGCGCTACGCCAAGGCCTTGCGTCTCTTGCGCATCCGCCACAAGCGAACCCAACCCTACACGCCCAAGACCAACGGCAAGGTCGAACGCTTCGTCCAGACCTCGCTGAGGGAATGCGCCTATGCCAGGGCCTACGGCACCTCCGACCAACGCCGAAGCGAACTGCCTGCCTTCCTCTTCCGTTACAACTGGCAGCGGCTCCACATATGCATCAACACCAAGGCGCCCATCAGCCGACTCAGTCTCTACGAGGACAACCTGTTGATGCTCCACAGCTAGCGGATCTCACCGAAGCCGAGCGCCGGACGATGTGGCGGGACCGGCTCATCTCGCGGGGCTACGTGCGGGCGCGGCCCTGATGGAGCGCCTGTGCGACCTGCGCGGCCGTGTGAGCCCGACGCTCGGCCGTGGCGGTTCAGCAAGGGGGATGCGGCGATCGTTTGCCATTATATTGAATGCAAATTTCATTATCTTCTATATCCGGCCATATTTTCAATCATGTAAAATTAGCTTGTCGGTTTAATCTGACATATATAACTTATGCTCGCGCCGGTCTGGCGGCAATGCAGTATGCAGCGGTTTTTCCGCCATATCTATTGCGGGGAGAGTCATGGCTATCACACTACAAGTCGTTGGTTTGTATTACAAATATTCGCTTGACATACCTTTCAACCAAGGGCCGATAATTACAGTCAAAGAGGTCTTGGATTTTGCTCAAGAAAATCCACAAGGTCAATACTCACTCAGCTATAGCGTCGGACAAGGGGCAGGCGCCAGCTACATTGACTTCATCATGACGGATATCCAAGGGGAATTTGCCTCTCCCGTGAGCGGCACAAAGTATATAGGTGGACAATTCAGTCTGAAGCAGTCGTTCGCCGGCATAGGCCGGGGTGATTATACAGTCTGTCAGTACTACATACGCGACCAGAAACATCTTCCTATTTCCCTGCCGACCGGGCCTGAGACGTCATTTGAACAGGCGAACGTCGTCCAGGATGGCTACACCGTCATCTGGCGCCTCGTTACGATCTGTAACGCGATCCCCGTCCTGCAAACCGGACCGGCTGCAAGCGCGGCGCCGACCGTGCAAGGCGCTCCCCGCATGAACGCGAGGCTGGCGAAGGTCGTCGGCAAGCCAGCGAAGAAAGCGTGAGAGTAGGGTCGGCCGTTCTGATGATAGCATGAGTGTCAGAGCGCGGCCCGAGCTTCGTGCCGGCCGGCCGCGGCCGTTCGATTATCCTTGCATCAACGCTCTTGAGTTAGGTTGCTGCATAATAGCGAGGTCGTCCGTAGGGCCACCATAGCCGCGTCGTCGATGTCTACGCCTGCCTAGATCCGTAAACGGCCGGTGGTTGCAAGATCAGTCAGGGCAGCTGTGTCCGAAGGCGATGCCGGTGCTGCTCACAACGCCGGAGGAGTGGGCGGCATGGCTGGAGGCGCCGATCGGTGAGGCTCTGGAGCTGCAACGCTCTCTGCCGGACGGCGAAATGCGGGAGGTCAGCGGAAAGACGAGAACTAAGCTGGGGTGCAAGACATAGCGTTGCACCCCCATTGCACCCCAAACCGATGCGTTGGGGTGCAGAGCATCAGGTTTTCTGAGCTAAATGCTTGACAAGGTTGGTGCTGCGAGGGGGGATCGAACCCACGACCTCCTCATTACCAATGAGGTGCTCTACCACTGAGCTACCGCAGCAGGGGGTCGGGTGCCCGAGGGGCGTCTTGATCCGGCCGAGTGGGGCCTTAAAGGATTGGCCGTGGCTTGGCAATCGGAGGCCCGGCAACCACGACCTGAGACCCGGACGGTCAGCCATCGCACTGACGACAAGGCCGCGGGCTTCACCCCTTCTTGTCGTCGCGCCTCAGCGCGGCGCGGATGATGGCAGCGAGCCCGGGCTCGGTCACCGCTTCGGCCGCTTCGGAGGGTGTAAACCAGCGCTGCTCGCGCTCGTGCTGCTCGGGCCAGCGCTTGCGCTGCCTGCGCACCTCGAAGGGAAACACCTTCACTTGGCACAGCACCGAATCGCGGTTCTTCAAGCGCTTCTCGTAGAGGTAGAACCCGAGCGGGCGCTTGCCGATATGGCCCAGCAGACCCGCCTCCTCGTAGGCTTCCCGGGCTGCGGCCTCGAAGGGCTTGCGGCCCTTCATCGGCCACCCCTTCGGGATGACCCAGCGCCTGCTCTCGCGCGACGTCACCAGCAGCACCGCGTAGCGCCCGTCCGACTCGCGCCGATAGGGCAGCGCGCCGACCTGACGCCGCGGCTCGCGCTCACTGTCGACGGGCACCGTGGTCATGCCGAAGCCGACGACGCGATCGCCCGGCGCGGCGGAGGATCAGCCAGATGTTTCGAGGCAGGTGCCAACACGACGGACCACCTCCTGCGCGTCGATGCGGCGGCGCTTCTGCCGGGGGGATGAGGCGTTCAGTGGATCAGGGCGTCGATCTCTTCAACCAAAAACTTACCCGGCAAATGAAAGCTTGAGGACGCTGCGTCACGGGCATGGCCCGAGGAAGCTCGCGCGCCTTCGTGAACCGCGGCCTTGTCGCGCGCGGGGAGCGTTCGTGCCGCGAGGCCGGCGAGGGATCACTGCCAGAGCATCGGTGCCGCAGCACCGAACCAGGGCCGGTTTAATGCTGCGACGCCGACGGTTCGTGCGAAACTTGACCCTTCGTAATCGGCGCGCTCAGCCGAAGCGGCGGGCCTTGGCCTCGGCATCCTCGGGGCCGGCGGCGTCCGGTGCGCGCGGCAACGGCAGGACCACCGGGATCGCCGTGCCCTGGGCCATGGGGCCGGTGGCGGGCGGCGGATCGACCCTCGGTGGCTCGGACGCGACCGGAGCCTCCATGGCCGCAACGGACATGTCCGTCGGCTCCGGCGTGAGCGCCGGAGCGGCGATGGCCGCGCTCCCGAGCGGCACTGACGAGGGGGCAGCGTCCGGCTCGTCCATCGGCGACGGTCCGGACAGAAGATTCGGCGGTTCCTGCCACACGAAGGCATCGATGCGGCCCGAGACCGGCGAGACCGGCTCCCAGGTCTGCGAGACGATGCCGTCGGCGATCCAGATGGGATCGCGCGGGGCGTGCGCGGCGCGGGCGAGCCATTCGCGGGCCCGGCCGGAACCGGCGCCGTGCTCGGCGTCCTCGATCCGCGCCATCATCAGGCAGGTGCGCACCGTCGGCCTGTCGGCGAGCAGAGGCTGGAGGGCATCGCGGGCTTGCGGGAGGGCGCGGGCGTCGTAGGCGGCCTGCGCGATCGCCAAGCGCGCCTCCGGCGCCCAGGAGGACAGCTTGGCCAGCGTCTCCGCCCGCGCCAGCCGATCTCGCACCGAGTCGCCGGTGCGCAGGGTCAGGTAGATCTTGGCGAGATCCGGGTGCGGGTTGGCCCTCCAGGCCGCCTCGACGATCTTGGCCGCCTTCTTCAGCTCCCCGCGCCGGGCCAGCAGACGGCCGGCGATGCAGGCGGCGGGCACAAGGTCGGGGGCGAGCTTGACCGCCTGAAGCGCCCGCTCGGTCGCGGCTTCCGGCTCGCCGGCCTCGCGCACCCGGGCCGCCGCAGTGAGCAGGACCGCGCGCTGGCGCCGGGCATCGGCCTTGTCGATGAGGCCCAGCGCGCCGCGCCGCTCCACCGTCTCCAGGGCGCCCCCCCAGTCGCCGTCGGCGCACTGGGCCTCCAGCACCGCGTCGTTGGCCCAGGTGACGCTCGGCGCCAGCCGCGCGGCCTCCATCGCGTATGCGCGGGCCAGGACGGCGTCCTCGCGGCGGCGCGCCTCGACGAACAGGCCGCGCAGGCCGAGCACCCGCGTCTCGGGATCGTCGACCATGCGCTGGAACGCGTTCTCGGCCGCCTGCCGATCGCCGGAGATCTGAGCGGCCTGCGCCTTGAGAAGGAGCGTGAGCGGCTCGGCGCCGAGCAGGCGCTCGGCATCCCCCGCGTGCCGCCGGGCCGCCAGCGGATCGCCGGAGCCGACCGCGACCATCCCCCGCGACAGGGCGGTGAAGCCCTTGGCCCGGCGGCGCTCGCGCGAGCCGTTCACCAGGGTGTCGGGCAGGGTGATGATGCCGCGCACCACGGCCCAGATCAGGCCGAGCACGACCGCCGCGACGAGCACGCCGACGAGGGCGATGGCGAGGCTGGTGGCCACCTCGTAGCCGTTCCAGACGATGGTGACCGAGCCGGGCCTGTCGGCGATCCAGACCGCCCCAAAGGCGGCGATGGCCAGCAGGGCCAGGAAGGCGAGAGCGCGCCACATGGATTCAGAGTCTCCTGTCAGCCGCCGGCCGGGTCACGTCGCGACGATAGGGATCGGGCGAGGGCGCGCACGGCCCACGCGTGTCGGCATCTCGGGCGCGGTCGCTCAACGGCCGGGGGCCGGAGCGGGCGTCGGCAGCCCTTTGAACGCATCCGACAGGAGGGCCTCGGCCGCCTGCGCCGCCTTGGCTCGGCTCCTCAGCGTCGCGCCGAAGCCGCCGCCCAGCGCCTGTGCCTCCTGCGGCATCTCTGCGTAGGCTTGCGCCGCCTCGCGGATTGCGCCCCGGTCGAGGGCCCCTCGCACCTTCGCGACCGGATCGGCCTCGGACGCTTCGGGCGCCGCCGGGGCGTCGACCTTGCGGACCTGGACGATGGACTCCGTCATGCTGAGGAAGCGGCGCTTCAGGTCGCCGCTCGCGGCGACCTCGCGCGCGTCCGCGGCCCTGCGTACCGCCGCAATCTTCTCCGCGATCAGCTGGAAGTCCGCGGCGAGTTGCGCCGCAGTCGGCGCGCCCGCCTCGGCGAAGGGCGCGAGTGCGTCGACGCGGCTCGCATCGCCCGTCTCCAGCCTGCGCAGGCTCGCCAGCGGCTCGGCATAGGCGCGGCCGGCATCGAGCGCGCCGACGACGCGGTCGACAGTCACGACCTTGAGGGCGGCCTGAACCGCGCTCGCCTCGGCGCGCAGCGCCACCGCCTTGTCCAGCGCCGCGATCCTGCCGGACTGGTCCTGCAGGCGGCGGTCGAGGGCGCTGGTCGCCTCCTGCGCCTGGGTCTTGCCGGCCTCGGCCGCGTCCCGGGCCGCCTGTGTCGCGGTCTGGACGGACTCGGTCGCGGCCTTGACGCGCTCGTCGAGCGCCTTCTGCAGGGCGTCAAGGCGCTGGCCCAGCGCCTGATCGGCCTCGCCATTCGCCTTGGTCCGCGCCTCGACCTCGCCCTGGAGCGCGGCGAGCTTCGGCGCGAGATCGGCGGGCGCGGCGGTGCCCTCCGCGTTCATTTTGCCCTCCAGGGCCTTCACGCGCTCGTCGAGGGCGGAAGCCTGCCTAACCGCCTCCTTGGCCGCCTCCTTGGCCCCGTCCCCGGCCTGGACCACGCCGAGCCGGGACTCCGCCGGCTGCTCGCGGCCGGGCTCCTCCTGGAGGGCGGAGACGCGCTGGTCGAGGCCGTCGAGCCGGGCGGCGAGATCGGCCGGGAGGGCCGAAGGGGAACTCGCGGCCTGGCCCTCGGCGGGTGCCGCTATGGTTGGGGCGGGTGCCGCGTTCGCCCGGTCGAGGGCCTGCTTGGCCGCGGCTTCCGCAGCCTTGACCGCGTCGGGCAGGGGCTTGAGCGCCGCCTCGCTCGCGGCGACCCGCCTGTCAAGGGCGGCGACCGCGTCGCGGGGGCTCAGCGTCGCCAAGCGCTGGTCGAGGCCCGAGACCTGTCCGGACACCCGCTGGTCGAGGGCGTTGATCCGGGCCTCGTCGCCGGTATTGCCGAGAACTCCGGCCCGCTCGATCGCGAACAGCAGCCCGGCGCCGATCACGCCGCCGAGGAGCCCGGCGGCCGCGACCGAGCCGAAGCCCGGTCCGCGCGCCGGTGCCGCGGCAGGGGTAACGCGGGGCGGCGTGCCGGCCCCGGTCGATCCGGCGCCTGGTCCGGCCGGCCTCGCGCCGGCCTCCGCCCCGTCGGTGGCCGGCCGTCCCGCCGCAGCGCTGCCCGTGGCCTTGCCCGCCGCGGCGCTGCCCGTGGTCTTGGCCTCGCCGCCGGCACCCTTCGCGTCGTCCGCGACGCGCTTGGCCCTCATGTCGATGATCGGTCCGTCGGTGAGGCTGCCGCTGCTGCGCGGGCCGGTGGGCGACGCACTGCCCGGACCGGACTTCGGCGGCTGCGATGACGACCCCGCCCCAGGCCTTCCGGACTCCGGCCTGGACGGCCCGGGCTGCACCATCTCGGGCTTGGGCGCAGGGGTGGCGCTCCCCGGCTTTCCCGCATCGGGCTTTCCCGCGACGGGCGCGGAGCCGGGCTTGGCCGTCTCGACGGGGGCGGTCGCGGGCTTCGGCGGCTCGGCCGCGGGCCCACCCGCCCGGCCCGGTGCGGCTGCCGGCGCTGCCGGACTGGACGAAGCCGGTTCGCTGCCGCGCTTGGGATCGATGACGCCGGCCCGCAGCGCGCTCGACCCCGTGGTCGCCGGCTGAGCGGGCTCGACCCGCGGTCCGGCGGAGATCGGCGGATCGATGGGGGCCGCATCGGGCTTGCCCGGCAGCGTTCCGCTGGTATTCGGTCCAGGGTCCGGCTTCGCATCGAGGCCGGACGCAGGCGTCTGAGGAGCCTGGGCGGGCTTGCCCGGCTCGGCCGCGGGGGCGGCCTCCGGCTTCGGGGCACCGGGGTTCGGGCGGTTGGCGTCGTTCGGTGGCTTCACGTCCCGCTCTCTCCAATCTCGACATCCGGAACGACGCCGCCCGCGCATGCGTCCCGCGATGCCCCGTCCCGCCGCCCGGAACGACGGCCTCCGCGGTGAGGTGGCCCGTCGGCCGAGATCACCGCCCCTCCTATCACCCCCGTCTCGGCCGAGGCGAGGCCCGATGCGACGGCGCGGGACCGATGTTAGCTCAGACCCGCCAGGAGGTCGTCCTCGCGCGGCCGTGCCGCGACGAAGCGCGCCGTGATCCCGGATGTCTCCAGCGCCGCGGCCACGTCGTCCGACAGGCAGTAATGCCTCAACGCGCGGAAAGCTCCGCCTTGACCGGCACCTTGCGCGAGTTCGAGGGCGACGGTCGCGCTCCGGCGGGAATAATGCAGCGCCGCATCGAGGCCCGGCGGCTTGGCCCCGAGCGCCGCGGCCGCGGCCTCCGGCAGGTGGGCGAGCGGCTCGGCCGCGTAGGCGACCAGGGTCTCGAACGCGTAGCCCGCAGCCGACAGCGTGGCGGCCGGCTCCGCCTTGCGCTCGGCGCCCGCGACGTGGAGCAGGCGCGCGCCGGGCCGCAGGCGCGCCGCGATCAGCACCGCGAGCGCGGCGGCGTCGCCCGCGCCCGCCTCGACGGGACCGAGGCGAGCCCGCAGCGCGAGCGCCGCCGTGCGGGCGCCGACCGCGAAGACCGGGATGCCCTGAAGCGACGACACCTCGGTCGTCGCGAGCAGGGCCGCGAGCGCGTTGGCGCTGGTCAGCAGGATCGCGTCGACGGCCCCCTGCGGCAGGCTCGCTCCGGTCGGCCGCACCGTCAGCACCGGCGCGACCAGCGGCCGGTGGCCCAGCGCCGCGAGGCGCTCGGCCGTGCGCGAGGCGCCGGGCTCGGGCCGCGCCACCCAGATCCGCACTCAGCCCTCCAGGCTCAGCCGGATGCCGTGGTGGGCGGTGGCACCCGGTGCGAGGCTCCGCTGCGCGTCCCGCTCCGACAGGTCACCGGCGAACCCGGCCCAGTCGGCGTGGCCGGTCCAGGCTTCGAGGGACAGGAACGGGGCGGCCGGCTTCGTCCAGACGGCGAGGTGAGGGAAATCCTCCACGCTCATGCGGATCGCCCGGCCGCCGGGGCCGGTGAACCGCATCGTGCGGCTCCGCGCCTCGCGGAACACCAGCGCCTCGGTGAAGAGCGCCGGGTCGAGGGGCAGGGTGTCGCCGTCGAGCGGAATCGGGCGCTCGTCCCGCAGCAGCAGGCCGCCCGGCCCGACCTCGGGTGCGAAGGCGCGCTCAGGCTGCTCGAATACGACGGCGTAGCCGCCGCCGGCCGCCCGCGTCCCGCCGGCAAACGGCCACGGAAAGGCCGGGTGGAAGCCGAGCGCGTAGGGAAGTGGGCTCTCGCCCGGATTCGAAACCGCGACCGTGAGGTCGAGCCCCGCGGGGCGCACGCGCGCGGTGATGTCGAGGCGGAACGGGAAGGGATAGTGCGCCAGCGTCTCCGGCGACGCTTCGAGCCCCAGCGTCACCGTGTCAGTAGATTGCGCCGTCACGGCGAAGGACAGGTCGCGGGCGAAGCCGTGCTGGGCCATCGGGTAGGTCTCGCCCGCGACCCGCACCACGCCGCCGCTCGACGCGCCAACCACCGGGAAGAGCCAGGGCGCGTGCCGGTTCCAGTGCTCAGGGTCGCCGCTCCAGAGGTATTCCCGCCCGCCCACCCGCCAGGAGACCGGCTCGGCGCCGCGCAGCGCGACCGTCGCGGTCGTGCCGTCCAGGGCCGTCAGGGCAATCGAATCTGCCATCGTGCCTACCCTCCGTCAGGTCGCTTGGGCGAGGCGCCACGCCTCGAAGGTGAGGAGCGGCCACAGTCCGACCGCGTGGTTGTGCGTGCCGGCTAGGTGCTCCCCGAGCATGATGCGGACCCGTTCCCGGTCGAGAAAGCCGCCACCCGCGCCGGGTCCCATCAGAAGCGCGCGGGCGTAGGCGCGCAAGGGGCCGCGCAGCCAAGCGGCCAACGGCGGGGCGAAGCCCTGCTTGCGCCGCGCGAACAGCGCCGGCGGCACGTGCCGGGCGAGCACCGCGCGCAGCGGCCACTTCCCCCGGCCGTCGCGCGTCAGGACGGCATCGGGCAGCGTCCAGGCGAATTCCACGACCGCGCGGTCGAGAAGCGGCACCCGCGCCTCCAGGCCAACGGCCATGCTCGCCCGGTCGACCTTGGCCAGCACGTCGTCCGGCAGGTAGGCCAGCGCGTCGAGCCGCCGCATCCTGTGCGGGAGCGGCAGGTCGGAGGGCTCGTCCATGGGGCTCGGCAGGCCGGGTACGCCGCGGGCGAGCGCCCGCGCGTCCGGGTTGAGGGTGAGGAGCCGCCGGTAGAGGTCGAAGCCGGTGCCCGGCAGTTGCGCCCCGGCCTTGCGCAGGCGGTCGGCCGCCTCCGGCCCACCCCAGGGCTCGGGCAGCGCGCGGGCGAGCACCGCCGTGGCCCCGCGCGGCGCGCACCGGATCGCGCCCGCGGCGAGCGCCCGCAGCGGACGCGGCACCGGCTCGATGCGCTGCGCGAACCGGCGGGCCAGGGCGTAGCGGTCGTAGCCGGAGAACAGCTCGTCGCCGCCGTCCCCCGACAGCGCGACGGTGAGGCCGGCACCGCGCACCGCCGCGCAGAGCAGGTGCGTCGGCAGGCCGGAGGGGTCGGCCAGCGGCTCGTCGAAGATCGCAGGCAGCCGCTCCACCAGCGCCAGCGCCTCGGCCTCGCCGATCGGGATCGTGGTGTGGTCCGTGCCCAGATGGCGCGCCACGGCTGCCGCGTGCGGGCTCTCGTCGAGGCTCGGGTCCTCGTGGAACCCGGCGGCAAAGGTCCGCGGCCGGCCGCCGCCCGCCGCCATCAGCGCGGCAATGGTGGAGGAATCGACGCCTCCCGACAGGAAGGCGCCCAGCGGCACGTCGCTCATCAACTGCCGCCGCACCGCCGCCGCCAGGATCGTCTCCAGCGCGTCCGCGGCGTCCTCCGCCGATCCGCGGAACGGCTCGGCCCGGCCCCGGGCGATCGCGGCGTCGAGGCTCCAGTAGGCCTCGATCCGCGGCGCCTCCCCGGGGCGCCAGGACAGGATGTGGCCGGCTGCGAGCTTCTCCACGCCGCGGAGGATCGAGCCCGGCGCCGGCACGTAGCCGTGGCGCAGCAGGCTCGACACCGCCGCCGGGTCGATCTCCGGACCGAAGCCCGGGC
Organism: uncultured Methylobacterium sp.; assembly: GCF_964242245.1. NCBI lineage: Bacteria > Pseudomonadati > Pseudomonadota > Alphaproteobacteria > Hyphomicrobiales > Methylobacteriaceae > Methylobacterium > uncultured Methylobacterium sp. The sequence goes on from NZ_CAXTBY010000006.1 coordinate 10,585, forward strand.
AGGCGGTGAGCGCCGCGAGCTGCGAGCCGAACAGCAGGCGCCGCGCCTCGCAGGCGAAGAACAGCGGCTTCACGCCCATCCGGTCGCGGGCGAGCCAGAGGCGCCGTTCCCGCCGGTCCCAGGCGGCAAAGGCGAAGATGCCCTCGACCTGGGCCAACGCCCCCGCGACGCCGTCGCGGGCGATCAGGGCGACCAGCACCTCCGTGTCGGAGGCGCCGCGGAAGGGATAGCCCGCGGCCTCCAGCCCAGGGCGATGCGCGAGGGCGTCGTAGAGCTCGCCGTTGTAGCTCACCACCCAGCGCCCGTCGGCCGACGCCATCGGCTGGGCGCCGGCCTCACTCAGCTCGACGATGGCGAGCCGCCGATGGCCGAGCGCGACGCCGCGCTCCGGATCGCTCCAGATCCCGCGCCCGTCCGGGCCGCGCCGGGACAGCGCGTCGGTCATCGCGTCCGCCGTCCCGCCGAGGGCGTCGGCGGAGAGCCGAGGGTCGATCAGGCCGGCGATGCCGCACATGGGGTTTATGGATCGCTCAGGCCGCGGCGCCGAGGTGCGGCGTCACCGCGTGCAGCGGGCCGGAGGCGACGAGGCGTCCGGCCTCCAGCACGTGCACCACGTCGGCCGCTTCCAGGCTGCTGAGCCGGTGCGCGATCATGATCAGCGTGCGCTGGCCGGCGAGCGCGCCCAGGGCTGTCATCACCGCGCCCTCGGTCTCGCCGTCGAGCGCCGAGGTCGCCTCGTCGAAGACGATCACGTCGGGGTCGTGGTAAAGCGCGCGCGCGATGCCGATCCGCTGGCGCTGGCCGCCGCTGAGCCGCGCGCCGCGCTCGCCGACGCCGGATGCGTAGCCTCCGGACAGGGCGCGGACGAAGTCGTGGGCGCCGGCGAGCCGCGCTGCCCGCTCGACCGCCGCCATGTCGACGGGCCACACGCCGAGCGCGATGTTCTCGGCCACGCTTCCGTCCACCAGGAACACGTCCTGCGGCACGTAGCCGATGCGGTTCTGCCACGCCGGCAGGCTGGCCACGTCGAGGACCGCGCCGTCCACGGTGATGCGGCCGGCACTCGGGCTCAGGACGCCGAGCACGAGGCCGGCCAGCGTCGACTTGCCCGAGCCCGTGCGCCCGACGAGGCCCACCGTGGCGTTGACCGGAATCGTCAGCGTCACGTCCGCCAGCGCCGCACGGCCGGGCTCGTAGTCGAAGCCGACGCCCTCCAGGCGGATCGCGTCGCGGAACGGCAGGCGCGCGTCGCTCCGCGGCCGGGGCAGCGCCTCGCCGGCGAGCGCGTCCACGATCACCCGCACCGCCGGCAGGTAGAAGCGCAGCAGCGCGAGCGAGGTGAAGATGTTCTGGAAGGCCGGCAGCATCCGGTATCCAGCGAACGCGAACAGGCCGAGCAGCGGCAGGATGCCCGCCGTGTCGAGGCCCTGGGCGAGCGCGAACAGCACCACCACGATGACGCCGCCGAAGGCCAGCGCCTCGATGACGAAGCGCGGCATCTGCCCGGTGAGCAGGCTCGCGGCGGTGGCCCGGGCGTAGGCGCGCGCCGGCGCGTCGAACCGCCCGGCGAAGGCCTCCGCCCGGCCGTAGAGCTTGAGTTCGGTCAGCGCGCCGAGCGTCTCCTGCACCACTCGGTAGCGGCTCTCGTTGTCGGCCACCGCCCGCGCGCCCAGGGCGGCGAGGCGGGCGCGCATCACGAGGTAGATCGCGACGTAGAGCCCGCCGAAGCCGCCGCCGAGGATCAGCGCGAGGCGGGGCGCGTAGATCAGCAGGAAGACGACGACGGCGAGCGCCGAGATCGCCCGGGACGCGATCACGGTGGCCGGCGTCAGCACCCCGATGACGAGGCGGTCGGTCTCGGAGAGCACGGTCTTGGCGAGCTCCGCGCTGTTGGCGTACGCGAAGAACAGCGTCTCGCGGGCGAGGTAGCGGAACAGCAGCCGGCGGGCGAAGCCGTAGCCAGTGAGATGCGTGAACAGGAGCTGCGCGTAGGTCAGCCCTGCATTGACCACGGCGGTGACGAGGATCGCCAGCAACGCCCCCACGCCCGTCGCGATCAGGAAGCCGCGGTCGTCGGTGAGACCGAGGGCGTCGCGGGCGTGGGCGAGGTAGGGAACGCGCGCGGCCGCGGACGGGTCGCCCACCAGCGTCAGGAACGGCACCACCGAGGCGACGCCGACCACTTCGAGGAGGCCAGCCCCGGTCAGCCCCAACGCGATCAGCGCGAGCCTGCGCCGGTCCCGCGCCCGCATGGCGCGCACGAGGTCGATCAGCGCGCCCAACGGGCCGACCTTCTCGAAACGTCTCGGATCGCGGCGGGCGGCGGGGGGGTCAAGCGCATTGGGCGTCAAGCGCATAGAGGCCCGGCGCCGGCCTGTCCACGCAGCGGACCGGCTCGAACCCGGAGCGGTCAGTCGATCTTCGTCAGCGAGGCGAGGTCGACGTCGCCGTTCTGACTGCTGAAGGTCAGCGACTTCGTGCCGCCGTCCTGCTGCGAGACGCCGCCGATCCTATGGTCGCCGCTGTCGTAGGTGGTGGTCTTCCCGTCCTGCTCGATCAGCAGCCGGTGCTTCTCGGGGAAGAACGCGTAGCGCATCCCGTTCTGCGAGCCGCTGGTTGCGGGCTTGCCGAGGTCCTCGGGCCACCAAGGCTCGGAGCCCTTCATCGGCTCCATGGGCTTCATGGGCGCCATCGGTTTCATCGGCTTCATGGGTTCCATCGGAACGCGTCCTCCTCGCCGGCTGGTCCTCGCAAGACGCGGCAGCGCGGGATCGGTTGCATCAAGCCCGACGCGAGGCTGCCCGGCAGCGCCGCGCCGTGGCCGCAGCGAGCAACGGAGCCGCCCTCGACGGGCCGAGCGCGGCCGGATAGCGAGGCGACGCTATTGGATGCCGAGGATCAGCGTGCTGGAGGTCCCGCTCGTGCCGGTCAAGGCTGTGGGAACGCGCACGGTCCTACCGGCCGGATCGCGGGAGAGCTGTGCGGTCGGGCCTCCGATGCATCCGCCGAGCGCGACGGCAGCAAGACAGAGCACGAGCGGCAGCATCTTCATGGCGGCGACTCCCCGGACCTGCCACCTGTGTTAAGCTGCCAGGGTTAACCGAGTGTTCGCACGCGCCCGATTGGGGCGGCATCTTCGAAGACGAGCGACCTGGGACGGTGCATATCGGAGGCGGCGTGGCGCGGGCGACGGGACTCGAACCCGCGACCTCCGGCGTGACAGGCCGGCACTCTAACCAACTGAGCTACGCCCGCACGGCGCGGCCGCCGGATGTCCCTGACGAACCCTCGGCGACGGGCGGGGTGTATGTGGGGGCCTGGGGAGTGTCAAGCTCGGCCGCCGCGCGCGCCACGATTCTCGCAAGGGCGAATCGTAGCCGATCGCGGCCTTGCCCGGCCCGCGGCCCCTGCGCCGATCTGCCGTGTTGGCCCGATCCCGGCAGTGCACCACCTCTCGCCCAACCAGCCGATTGTGCGACGCGCAAACGGCTTGTCTCACCGGAACGCCTCGACTAAGCCTCGCGCCACGCGCACTCTGGGATTGGAGCAATTCCAGTCGCCGTCGAGCAGGGGCCGGAGTGCCGCGGTCCAGCACGAGGGGGTGTCGCATGACCGGTCTGTTGGCGGATTACCTGCCGCTCATCGTGTTCCTGGGCGTGTCGCTGTTCATCGCGGCGGCCCTCCTCGTGGCCCCGTTCCTGGTGGCCTACTCGAGCCCGGACCCGGAGAAGCTCTCGGCCTACGAGTGCGGCTTCAACGCCTTCGACGACGCGCGCATGAAGTTCGACGTGCGCTTCTACCTCGTCGCCATCCTGTTCATCATCTTCGACCTCGAGGTCGCCTTCCTGTTCCCCTGGGCCATCACCTTCGGCGAACTCGGCTGGTTCGGGATGTGGTCGATGATGGCCTTCCTCGGGGTTCTCACCGTCGGCTTCGTCTACGAGTGGCGCAAGGGCGCCCTCGAATGGGACTAGAGCCCGCCGCCCCGCCCGTCCGTCACTGAGGCATCCATGGCCTTCACCCCCGAACTCTCCCGCGCCCCGACGCTGTCGCCCCAGCCCAAGGGCCTCGTCGACCCGAACACCGGCCGCCCGATCGGCGCCGACGACCCGACCTTCCTGTCGATCAGCGACGAACTGGCCGATCGCGGCTTCCTGATCACGTCGACCGATGACCTGATCAACTGGGCCCGCACCGGCTCGCTGATGTGGATGACGTTCGGGCTCGCCTGCTGCGCCGTGGAGATGATGCAGATGTCGATGCCGCGCTACGATTGCGAGCGCTTCGGCTTCGCCCCGCGCGGCTCCCCGCGGCAGTCCGACGTGATGATCGTCGCCGGCACGCTCACCAACAAGATGGCCCCGGCGCTGCGCAAGGTCTACGACCAGATGCCGGAGCCGCGCTACGTGATCTCGATGGGGTCGTGCGCCAACGGCGGCGGCTACTATCACTACTCCTACTCGGTGGTGCGCGGCTGCGACCGGGTCGTGCCGGTCGACATCTACGTTCCGGGCTGCCCGCCGACGGCGGAAGCGTTGCTCTACGGCGTGCTGCTGCTTCAGAAGAAGATCCGCCGCACCGGCACGATCGAGCGCTGAGCGGGGCACCCATGACCAACGGCATCGCGATTCTCGCCCACACGCAGCCGGCCTCCGGCCACGCATCGCTGCAAGCGCTCGCCGAGCACATCGCCGGGGCGCTCGGGCCAGCGATTCTCGAGCGGACCATCGTGCTCGACGAGCTGACGCTGGTCGTCCAGGCCTCGGACATCGTCTACGCGACGACGTTCCTGCGCGACGATCCGGCCTGCTCGTTCCGCTGCTTCCTCGACATCTGCGGGGCCGATTATCCGAACCGCGCGCAGCGCTTCGACGTGGTCTACCACCTGCTCTCGATGCGCCACAACGCGCGCATCCGGGTGAAGGTGCGCACCGACGAGACCACGCCCGTCCCCTCCGTGATCGAGGTTTTTCCGGGCGCCAATTGGTACGAGCGCGAAGCCTACGACCTCTATGGCATCCTGTTCTCGGGCCATCCGGATCTCCGCCGGCTGCTGACCGATTACGGCTTCGAGGGGCATCCGCTCCGAAAAGACTTCCCGCTCACCGGCTTCGTCGAGGTTCGCTACGACACGGACGAGGCGCGGGTGGTCTACGAGCCGGTCAAGCTCACGCAGGAATTCCGGAACTTCGACTTCTTGTCGCCGTGGGAGGGCACGGACTACGTGCTGCCGGGCGACGAGAAGACGTCGGCTTAAGGAGCGGAGCCGTCTCATGACCGAGCACAACATCCGCAACTTCGCGATCAACTTCGGGCCGCAGCATCCGGCCGCGCACGGCGTGCTGCGCCTCGTGCTGGAGCTCGACGGCGAGGTGGTCGAGCGCGTCGATCCGCATATCGGCCTGCTGCACCGCGGCACCGAGAAGCTGATCGAGCACAAGACCTACCTCCAGGCGACGCCGTACTTCGACCGGCTCGACTACGTCTCGCCGATGAACCAGGAGCACGCCTTCTGCCTCGCGATCGAGCGGCTCGCCGGCATCACGGTCCCGCGCCGCGCCCAGCTTATCCGCACCCTGTTCTGCGAGATCGGGCGCATCCTCTCGCATCTCCTCAACGTCACGACCCAGGCGATGGATGTCGGTGCGCTGACGCCCCCGCTCTGGGGCTTCGAGGAGCGCGAGAAGCTGATGATCTTCTACGAGCGGGCATCGGGCGCCCGGCTCCACGCGAACTACTTCCGCCCCGGCGGCGTCCACCAGGACCTGCCGCTGGCGCTGATCGACGACATCGAGGCGTTCTGCGACCCGTTCCTTCAGGTCGTGGACGATCTCGACACCCTCGTCATGGGCAGCCGCATCTTCAAGCAGCGCAACGTCGACATCGGCATCGTCTCCGTGGACGAGTGCATGGCCTGGGGTTTTTCGGGCGTGATGGTACGGGGATCGGGCATCCCGTGGGACCTGCGCAAGTCCCAGCCCTACGAGGCTTACGAGGAGATGGCGTTCGACATCCCCGTGGGGAAGAACGGCGACACCTACGACCGGCAGGTGATCCGCATGGAGGAGATGCGCGAGTCGGTCAAGATCATGAAGCAGTGCGTCGCCAAGCTCCGCGAGCCGGCGGGCCAGGGCCCGATCGCGGCGCTGGACGGCAAGTTTGCGCCCCCGCCCCGCCGCGAGATGAAGCGCTCGATGGAAGCGCTCATCCACCACTTCAAGCTCTACACGGAAGGCTTTCACGTGCCCGAGGGGGAGGTCTACGCGGCCGTCGAGGCGCCCAAGGGCGAGTTCGGCGTCTACCTCGTCTCCGACGGCACCAACAAGCCGTACCGCTGCAAGATCCGCGCTCCGGGCTTCGCCCACCTCCAGGCGATGGACTGGATGTGCCGCGGGCACCTGCTCGCCGACGTGTCCTGCGTGCTCGGCACGCTGGACATCGTGTTCGGTGAGGTGGACCGGTGATCCGCGACGCGATCCTTCCCTCCCCCCTCTGCGGGGAAGGATGGCCTGCGAAGCGGGTCGGGAGCGGGCTGCAACGCTTCCGGACAGGGCGCTCCCCTCACCCGACCCTCGCTCACGCGAGGGCCACCCTCCCCCGCAGAGGGGGTATGCGCAGCGATGGATTTGCTACGACCGGCATCGGGAACGCTTGAAGCATGTCGAACCGCAGGCTCGCCCCGACCAACCAGCAGCCCGAGAGCTTCGCGTTCTCCCCCGAAAACGCCAAATGGGCCAAGGGCCAGATCGCAAAATACCCGGAAGGCCGTCAGGCCTCGGCCGTGATCCCGCTGCTGTGGAAGGCGCAGGAGCAGAACGGCGGCTGGCTGCCGCGGCGCGCGATCGAGGCGGTCGCCGACGAACTCGGCATGCCGCACATCCGCGTGCTGGAGGTGGCGACGTTCTACACGATGTTCGCGCTGGAGCCGGTCGGCCGCTACTGGATTCAGCTCTGCGGCACGGTGCCGTGCGATTCCTGCGGCGCGCGCGACTTGAAGGACATGCTGCACGCCCGCCTCGGCGCGCCGGGGCACGTCAGCGCCGACGGTAACTTCTCCTGGCTCGAGGTCGAGTGCCTCGGGGCCTGCTGCAACGCGCCCATGGTGCAGATCAATCAGGACTACTACGAGGACCTGACGCCCGAGAGCCTGGGCAAGCTGATGGACGACCTCGCCGCGGGACGCCCGGTCAAGGTCGGTTCGCAGACCGGACGGGTCTCGTCCGAGCCGCGGGGCGGTGCCGACACCCTGACCGATGCGGCCCTGTTCGACGGCTCACGCGTCGGCGCGTGGCGCAAGCGCTTCGAGGACACCAGGAAGGCCGAGGGCGACCCGGCGCGGGCCAAGGACGAGGCCGCCTCGACCGAGGCGCGCGTCGCGACCGAGCCCAAGATCGCCAAGCCCGATGCCGGCCGGACGGTCGAGCGGAAGGTCGCCGACGCCCCGGCGCAACGGGCCGCCGACGGGCAGGCCCCGGTCAAGCCGGAGGATCGTGCCGATGCCACCGAGCGCGGCGACGGTGCACCCCAAGCCAACCCCGATACGCCGGCCAAGCGCATCGCCGAGGGCGAGGCCGCCGGCGCCGAGGCCGGTGCGCAGTCGGGCCTGACGCGTGACGCGGTTCCGCCGCAGCCGTTGGTCTCGGGAGCGAGCGACGACAAGCCGGCCTCATCTTCGGGCGGTCCCGGACGGAAGAGGTGACCGTCATGGCCGACGTAACGAACGATCTGATCTACGACGTCATGCAGGTGATGCAGTCGCGCCTCGGCACTATCGAGGAGGGCGTCCGAGAGGTCCGCGGCGTGGTGCGGGCCCTGCGCACGACCGTTCACGGCGTGCAGGAAGACCTTCACAATCTCTACGAGGCGTTCAGCGCCCTCGACACACGCGTCTCGCGCATCGAGCGCCGCCTCGACATCATCAACGTCCCGGCCTCCTGAGACACCGGAAACCCGAACACCATGCTCGCCGATCAGGACCGCATCTTCACCAACCTCTACGGGTTGCACTCGCCCGGGCTCGACGCCGCGCGGAAACGCGGCGCGTGGGACGGCACCAAGTTCCTGCTGGAGCAGGGCCGCGACTGGATCATCGACGAGATGAAGGCGTCGGGCCTCCGCGGGCGCGGCGGCGCCGGCTTCCCGACGGGGCTGAAGTGGTCGTTCATGCCCAAGAAGTCGGACGGGCGGCCGCACTACCTCGTGGTCAACGCCGACGAGTCGGAGCCCGGCACCTGCAAGGACCGGGAGATCATGCGGCACGACCCGCACCTGCTGATCGAGGGCTGCCTGCTGGCCTCCTTCGCGATGGCGGCGCATGCCTGCTACATCTACATCCGCGGCGAGTACGTCGCCGAGAAGCACGCGCTCCAGAAGGCGGTCGACGAGGCCTATGCGGCCAACCTCGTCGGTCAGGACAACCTCCACGGCTACCCGTTCGACATCTACGTCCACCATGGCGCCGGTGCCTACATCTGCGGCGAGGAGACGGCGCTGCTGGAAAGCCTCGAGGGCAAGAAGGGGATGCCGCGCCTGAAGCCGCCGTTCCCGGCCAATATGGGCCTGTACGGCTGCCCGACGACGGTCAACAACGTCGAGTCGATCGCGGTGGCCGGCACCATCCTGCGCCGCGGCGGCGCGTGGTTCGCGGGCCTCGGCGGCAAGAACAACACCGGCACCAAGCTGTTCTGCGTCTCGGGCCACGTCAACACGCCGTGCAATGTCGAGGAAGAGCTCGGCATCACCTTCCGCGAGCTGATCGACAAACATTGCGGCGGCATGCGCGGCGGCTGGGACAACCTGCTTTGCTCGATCCCCGGGGGCTCGTCCGTGCCGCTGGTGCCGGCCGAGCAGATCATCGACGCCAAGATGGACTTCGACACGCTGCGCAACCTCGGCTCCGGCCTCGGCACGGCCGCCGTGATCGTGCTCGACCGCTCCACCGACATCGTCCAGGCGATCGCCCGCATCGCCTACTTCTACAAGCACGAGTCCTGCGGCCAGTGCACGCCCTGCCGCGAGGGCACCGGCTGGATGTGGCGGGTGATGCTGCGCATGGCGGAAGGGCGCGCTCAGCGCCGCGAGATCGACATGCTGCTCGACGTGACCAAGCAGATCGAGGGCCACACCATCTGCGCGCTGGGCGACGCCGCGGCGTGGCCGATCCAGGGGCTGATCCGGCACTTCCGCCCCGAGATTGAGCGCCGCATCGACCGCTACAGCGCCAACCCGCATTCCGAGGCTGTGCCGATGGCGGCGGAGTGACGCGATGGCCGATCAGCCCGACAATCTCCTGCTCGTCTACCTGCGTCGCATCGACGAGAAAGTGGATCGCCTCGGTGCCGACATGCACGACGTGAAGGCGCGGCTGTCCGGCATCGAAGAGAATCTGGCTGGTGTCCATCGCCGGATTGACCGTCTTGAACTTCGTGTCGAGCGGATCGAGCGCAGGCTCGATCTCGCCGAAGCGACGCACTGAGAAACACGCATGACCAAGATCCTCGTCGACGGCACGGAAGTCGATGTTCCGGCCGAGTACACCCTGCTCCAGGCCTGCGAGATGGCGGGCGCGGAGATCCCGCGCTTCTGCTTCCACGAACGGCTGTCAATCGCCGGCAACTGCCGCATGTGCCTCGTGGAACTCAAGGGCGCCCCGAAGCCCGTGGCCTCCTGCGCCTACGCGGTGAAGGATTGCCGGCCCGGCCCCAACGGCGAGCCGCCGGAGGTGCTGACGCGCTCTGCCGGCACGAAGAAGGCGCGCGAGGGGGTGATGGAGTTCCTCCTCATCAACCACCCCCTCGACTGCCCGATCTGCGACCAGGGCGGCCATTGCGACCTGCAGGACCAGGCAATGGCCTACGGGGTCGACTCGACCCGCTACGGCGAGAACAAGCGCGCCGTCGAGGAGAAGTACATCGGCCCGCTGGTGCGCACGGCGATGAACCGCTGCATCCACTGCACCCGCTGCGTGCGGTTCCTGGCCGAGGTCGCGGGCGTGCCCGATCTCGGCGCGATCGGGCGCGGCGAGGACATGGAGATCACGAGCTACCTCGAAGAGGCGATGGGCTCGGAGTTGCAGGGCAACGCCGCTGACCTCTGCCCCGTCGGCGCCCTCGTCCACAAGCCGCAGAGCTACAACATCCGCCCCTGGGAGCTGACCAAGACCGAGTCGGTCGACGTGATGGACGCGGTGGGCTCGGCGATCCGCGTCGACACCCGCGGGCGCGAGGTGATGCAGATCGAGCCGCGCATCAACGAGGACATCAACGAGGAGTGGATCACCGACAAGACCCGCCACGCCGTCGACGGCCTGCGGGTGCAGCGTCTCGACCGGCCGTTCCTGCGCGAGAACGGGCGCCTGCGCCCGGCCTCGTGGGCCGAGGCGTTCGCAGCGATCGCCGCGCGGATGAAGGGCATCGATCCGAGACGCGTCGGCGCCCTGGTCGGCGACCTCGCCGGCGTCGAGGAGATTTTTGCCCTCAAGCACCTGATGGCCGCCCTCGGCGTGGCCAACATCGACTGCCGGCAGGGCGGCGAGGCGCTCGATCCGGCCTGGGGCCGTGCGGCCTACACCTTCAACCCGACCATCCCCGGCATCGAGGCGGCGGACGCGATCCTGCTGGTCGGTGCCAACCCGCGGATCGAGGCCTCGCTCCTGAACGTGCGCATCCGCAAGCGCTGGCGGATGGGGCCGCTCGCCGTCGGCCTGATCGGCGAGGCGGCCGACCTCACCTATCCCCACACCTACCTCGGCGCCGGCACCGACACGCTCGCGGGCCTCGCCCGCGGCGAGCACAGCTTCCTCGACATCCTCAAGGGCGCAACGCGCCCTCTGGTGATCGTCGGCCCTGCGGCGCTTGCCGACCCGGCCGTGCTGGCCGCCGCCGCAGCCCTGGCGAAGGATGTCGGCGCCGTCACGGCCGACTGGAACGGCTTCGGCGTGATCCACACCGCCGCCGCCCGCGTCGGGGCGCTCGATCTCGGCTTCGTGCCCGGCGAGGGCGGCCTGGACTTTTCCGGCATGACCGCACCGGGAGCGCTCGACGTGGTGTTCAACCTCGGCGCCGACGAGTGCACGGTGGCTCCCGGCGCCTTCGTGATCTACCAGGGCACGCACGGCGACCGCGGGGCGTCGCGGGCCGACGTGGTGCTGCCGGGCGCGGCCTACACCGAGAAGGGCGCGACCTACGTCAACCTTGAAGGGCGCGTGCAGCAGACCAACCGCGCCGGCTTCCCGCCGGGCGACGCCCGCGAGGACTGGGCGATCCTGCGCGCACTCTCCGACGTGCTGGGCCACCGCCTGCCGTTCGATTCGCTGATCGCCCTGCGCCGTGCGCTCTACGCCGCCCATCCGCACCTGGCCGCGATCGGCAGCGTGGAGCCGGGCGACGTGACGGCCGCAGTCGATGCGCTCGCCGGCCTCGGCGGCGACATGACGAAGGCGTCCTTCGCCTCGCCGGTGCTCGACTTCTACCTCACCAACCCGATCGCGCGCGCCTCGCGGGTGCTCGCCGAATGTTCGAGCCTCGCCCGCGGGCGCGCCCTCGAAGCCGCCGAGTAGGGACCTGCCATGACCGCCTGGGACACCGTCGGCACCGTCCTGCTGCTCGCGCTGAAGAGCTTCGTGCTGCTGGCCTGCCTGCTCGTCTTCATCGCCTACGCGCTGCTCGCCGACCGCAAGATCTGGGCGGCGGTGCAGTTGCGCCGCGGCCCCAACGTCGTCGGGCCGTGGGGCCTGTTCCAGTCGTTTGCCGACCTCCTGAAGTTCGTGCTGAAGGAGCCGGTGATCCCGGCCGGCGCCAACAAGGGCCTGTTCCTGCTGGCCCCGCTGGTCTTCGCCACGCTCGCGCTCGCCGCCTGGGCGGTGATCCCGCTGGCGGAGGGCTGGGCGCTCGCCGACATCAACGTCGGCATGACCTACATTTTCGCGATCTCCAGCCTGGGCGTGTACGGCGTGCTGATGGGCGGCTGGGCCTCGAACTCGAAGTACGCCTTCCTCGGTGCGCTGCGCTCGGCAGCGCAGATGATCTCCTACGAGGTCTCGCTCGGCTTCGTCATCATCTGCGTGCTGCTGTGCGCCGGCTCGCTCAACCTCTCGAAGATCGTCATCGCGCAGGACACGTCGCTCGGCATCCTCGGTTGGTACTGGCTATGGCTGTTCCCGATGTTCGTGGTGTTCTTCATCTCGGCTCTGGCCGAGACCAACCGCCCGCCCTTCGACCTGCCGGAGGCGGAATCGGAGTTGGTCGCCGGCTACATGGTGGAATACTCCTCGACGCCCTACCTGCTGTTCATGCTCGGCGAGTACGTGGCGATCATGACCATGTGCGCGCTCGGCACCGTGCTGTTCCTCGGTGGCTGGCTCTCGCCGATCCCGTTCGCGCCCTTCACCTGGGTGCCGGGCCTGATCTGGTTCGCGCTCAAGGCGAGCTTCCTGTTCTTCATGATCGCCATGGTGAAGGCCATGGTGCCGCGCTACCGCTACGATCAGCTCATGCGGCTCGGCTGGAAGGTGTTCCTGCCGCTGTCGCTCGCCTCGGTCATCGTCGTCGCCTTCGTCCTCAAGCTCACCGGCCTCGCGCCGGGCGCCTGAGACCATTCGGACAATCGGACATCGCAGCATGAAGCTTGATCAGGTCGCTAAGGGCCTTCTCCTGAAGGAATTCGCGTCGGGATTCGTTCTGGCGATGAAGTACTTCTTCAAGCCGAAGGCCACGATCAACTATCCCTTCGAGATGGGGCACCGCGGCCCGCGCTTCCGCGGCGAGCACGTGCTGCGCCGCTATCCCAACGGCGAGGAGCGCTGCATCGCGTGCAAGCTGTGCGAGGCGATCTGCCCGGCCCAGGCCATCACCATCGAGGCGGGCCCGCGCCGCAACGACGGGACGCGGCGCACCACGCGCTACGACATCGACATGGTGAAGTGCATCTACTGCGGCATGTGCCAGGAGGCCTGCCCCGTGGACGCCATCGTCGAGGGGCCGAACTTCGAGTTCTCGGTCGAGACCCGCGAGGAACTGCTCTACGACAAGGAGAAGCTCCTCCTGAACGGCGACCGCTGGGAGCGCGAGATCGCCCGCAACCTCGCGATGGACGCGCCGTACCGCTGACATCCGGCGCCCGCGCAAGGCTCCCGCGGGTTGTGCGGCGCGGGAGCGGGTTCTATAGACGGCCGGCCGCGGGCGGGCCGTTTCCCCAAGAGGCAGAAGGGGCCGCTTGATGCGGTCGATCCCGACAAGCGCATGACCGCAGCCGCCGCCTTCTTCTACCTGTTCGCGGGCCTCACGATCGCCTCGGGGCTGATGGTGATTGCCTCGCGCAACCCCGTCGCCTCGGTACTGTTCCTGATCCTGGCCTTCGTCAACGCGGCCGGCCTCTTCGTGCTGATGGGCGCCGAGTTCCTGGCGATGATCCTCGTCGTGGTCTACGTCGGCGCGGTGGCGGTGCTGTTCCTGTTCGTCGTGATGATGCTCGACGTGGATTTCGCCCAGCTTCGGCAGGGTTTCCAGCAGTATCTGCCGGTCGGCGCGATGATCGGCGCGATCTTCCTGATCGAACTCCTGCTGGTGGTCGGCTCCTGGACCATCGATCCCGGCCTCGTGCAGGCGCCGTTGGGCAACGTCGCTGCAAACGAGTCCCTGTCCAACACGGTCGTGCTGGGACGCGTGCTCTACACGGAATACGTCTACTTCTTCCAGATCGCCGGCCTGATCCTGCTCGTCGCGATGATCGGCGCTATCGTCCTGACGCTCCGCGACCGGCCCGGCGTCAAGCGCCAGAACATCGCGGTCCAGAACGCGCGGACGCAAGGCGCAGCGGTCGAGACCCGCAAGGTGCCCTCGCGCCAGGGCGTCGAGGTCTGATGATCCCGGCCGCGGAGACAGCCCCATGATCGGCCTCAGCCACTACCTCACCGTCGCCGCGATCCTGTTCACGCTGGGCGTGCTCGGCATCTTCATCAACCGCAAGAACGTCATCGTCATCCTGATGTCGGTCGAGCTGATCCTGCTTGCCGTGAACATCAACTTCGTCGCGTTCTCGACGCACCTCAACGACATCACCGGGCAGGTCTTCGCCCTGTTCGTGCTGACGGTCGCCGCCGCCGAGGCCGCGATCGGGCTCGCCATCCTGGTGGTGTTCTTCCGCAACCGCGGCTCGATCGCGGTCGAGGACGTCAGCATGATGAAGGGCTGACCGGCCGGCCGCCGATCACCTCTTCCGCCTCACCCGCCGCCCCGCGAGGCCGGACCGCACGATGTACCACGCGATCGTCTTCTTCCCGCTGATCGGCGCCCTGATCGCTGGCCTGTTCGGCCGCCTGCTCGGGGCGCGGGTCTGCGAGTACGTCACCACCGCCTGCCTCGCCTTCTCGGCGCTGCTGTCCTGGGGCGTGTTCCTGGAGGGCGACCACGCCACGCGGGTGCAGGTGGCCACGTGGTTCTCGGCCGGCGACCTCACCGTGGACTGGGCCTTCCGCATCGACACGCTGACGCGGGTGATGCTGGTGGTCGTCACCACGGTCTCGACGCTCGTGCACCTCTACTCCGTCGGCTACATGGAGGAGGACCCGCACCGGCCGCGCTTCTTCGCCTACCTGTCGCTGTTCACCTTCGCCATGCTGATGCTGGTGACGGCCGACAACCTCGTGCAGATGTTCTTCGGCTGGGAGGGCGTCGGGCTGGCCTCCTACCTGCTGATCGGGTTCTGGTACGAGAAGCCCTCCGCGAACGCCGCCGCGATGAAGGCCTTCATCGTCAACCGCGTCGGCGATTTCGGCTTCTCGCTGGGGATCTTCCTCGTCTTCGTGCTGTTCGGCTCGGTCGCCTTCGACGGGATCTTCCCGCGCGTCGAGGAATTGAAGGACGCGCACTTCCACTTCCTCGGCCAGGATTGGCACGCGCTGACGCTCACCTGCCTGCTGCTGTTCATGGGCGCGATGGGCAAGTCGGCGCAGTTCCTGCTGCACACGTGGCTGCCCGATGCGATGGAGGGCCCGACCCCGGTCTCGGCGCTGATCCACGCCGCGACCATGGTCACGGCCGGCGTGTTCATGGTCGCCCGCCTGTCGCCGCTGTTCGAGCTGGCGCCGGATGCGCTGATCGTCGTCACCGTCATCGGCGGCATCACCGCGTTCTTCGCCGCCACGATCGGGCTGGTGCAGAACGACATCAAGCGGGTGATCGCCTACTCGACCTGCTCGCAGCTCGGCTACATGTTCGTGGCGCTCGGCGTCGGCGCGTACTCCGCCGGCATCTTCCACCTGTTCACCCACGCCTTCTTCAAAGCGCTGCTGTTCCTCGGCGCCGGCTCGGTCATCCACGCGATGCACCACGAGCAGGACATGCGGAACATGGGGGCGTTGCGCCGCCACATCCCCTTCACCACGGCGATGATGGCGATCGGCACGCTCGCGCTCATCGGCTTCCCGTTCACGGCCGGGTACTACTCCAAGGACGCGATCATCGAGGCAGCCTACGCCTCGACGCGGCCGGGGCACACGCTCGCGTTCCTCGCCACGGTGATCGCGGCGTTCTTCACCTCGTTCTACTCCTGGCGCCTGTTCTTCCTGACCTTCGAGGGGCCGGCGCGCTGGGCGGGACACGACGCGCACGATCATGCGGCGCCCGCCGTTGCCCATGCGAGCACCGCGCACGAGGCGGACGGCGCCCCCGGCCACCACGAGGGCGTCGCCCACGACGACAGCGGCAGCGACGTCGAGCCGCCCTCGCACAGCGCCATCGAGCACCACGACGACCATCCGCATAGCCCGCACGAGAGCCCGCTGGTGATGACGATCCCGCTCGGCGTGCTCGCCTTCGGGGCGCTGTTTGCCGGGCTGATCTTCAAGGACCGCTTCATCGGCGAGGGCATGGAGGCGTTCTGGGGCCACGCGCTCGCCCACGGGCCCGACAACCACATCATGCACGCGATCCACGAGGTGCCCGCCCTCGTGTCCGCCTCGCCGTTCATCATGCTGGTGGCGGGCTTCCTCCTCGCCTTCGTCATGTACATCCGCCGGCCGGAGCTGCCGGGTGCGCTCGCCGCGCAGCAGCCCTCGCTGTACCGGTTCCTGCTCAACAAGTGGTACTTCGACGAGATCTACGACCGGATCTTCGTCCGTCCGGCCAAGGATTTCGGTCTGTTCCTGTGGCGTCAGGTCGACGGACGCGCCATCGACGGCGCCGGCCCGGACGGCATCGCCGCCCGCGTCGTCGACGTGACCCGCGGCGTCGTCCGCTTTCAGACCGGCTACGTCTACCACTACGCCTTCGTCATGCTGATCGGTGTGGCCGGAATCCTGAGCTGGTACTTGGTGTCCGGCCTGCCGAAGCCGGTGGGACATTGATGACGCCACTATCTCGACGTCTGCAGATCGAGCGCGGGTTTCCTCTCCCAAAGGGAGAGGGACAGGGTGAGGGGCGTGACCTCTCCGGCCCGGTCTCATCCCTCACCCCAACCCTCTCCCGCACGGGAGAGGGGGCCGCGTCGTGCTGTCCGAGCGCGAACCTCATCGTTGGGAGCCTTCGCTAGATGTTCGGTCTCGGCATCCTCTCCGGCCTGCTGATCGTGCCGCTGTGCGGCGCGGCCTTCATCCTGACGCTGTCGGGCGACGACGCGGCTGTGGCGCGGAACGCCCGTTGGTCGGCGCTCGCGACCACGATCGTCACCTTCCTGCTCTCCCTCGTCGCCTGGAACCGCTACGACGCCACCTCGGCGAGTTTCCAGATGGTTGAGAGCCACGCGTGGCTCACCGACACGATCCGCTTCAAGCTCGGGGTCGACGGCTTCTCGATGCCGCTGATCCTGCTGACCACGTTCCTGATGCCGTTCTGCATCGGCGCCTCGTGGCACGCGATCGACACGCGTGTGAAGGAATACTTCGTCGCCTTCCTCGTGCTGGAGACGACGATGATCGGCGTCTTCCAGGCGCTCGACCTCGTACTGTTCTACCTGTTCTTCGAGGCCGGCCTGATCCCGATGTTCCTCATCATCGGCATCTGGGGCGGCAAGCGGCGCATCTACGCGAGCTTCAAGTTCTTCCTCTACACCCTGCTCGGCTCGGTGCTGATGCTGCTCGCCATCATGGCGATGTACTGGCACGCGGGCACCACCGACATCCCGACGCTGCTCCAGACCCGCTTCCCAGTGGGGATGCAGTGGTGGCTGTGGCTCGCCTTCTTCGCCTCCTTCGCGGTGAAGATGCCGATGTGGCCGGTCCACACCTGGCTCCCCGACGCGCACGTGGAGGCGCCCACCGCCGGCTCGGTGATCCTGGCTGGCATCCTGCTCAAGATGGGCGGCTACGGCTTCATCCGGATCTCGCTGCCGATGCTGCCGGACGCGAGCCACGCGTTCGCGCCGCTGGTCTTCGCCCTGTCCGTGATCGCGATCATCTTCACCTCGCTCACCGCCCTGATGCAGAGCGACATCAAGAAGCTGATCGCCTACTCGTCCGTCGCGCACATGGGCTTCGTGACGCTCGGTCTGTTCACGCTGAACGAGCAGGGCATCCAGGGCGCGCTGTTCCTGATGATCTCGCACGGCATCGTCTCCGGCGCGCTCTTCCTCGGCGTCGGCGTCGTCTACGACCGGATGCACACCCGCGAGATTTCGGCCTACGGCGGCCTCGTCAAGCGGATGCCGCTCTATGCGGTGGCGATGATGGTGTTCACCATGGCCAATGTCGGCTTGCCGGGCACCTCCGGGTTCGTCGGCGAGTTCCTGGCGATGATGGGCGCCTTCAAGGCCAACCCCACGGTGGCGTTCTTCTCGGTCTTCGGCATCATCCTCTCGGCCGGCTACGCCCTGTGGCTCTACGCCCGCGTCATCTACGGCAAGCTCGACAAGCCGAGCCTCCAGGGCATCCTGGATCTCGACAACCGTGAAAAGCTGATCCTGGCGCCGCTCGTCGCGCTGACGATCTACTACGGCGTCCACCCGGCCCCGATCCTCGACGTGTTCGCGCCCTCGACCGAGGCGCTGATGACGAGCATGAAGGCCGCGTTGTCCAACACGCAGACCGCGGCCGCCGCGCTGCCCCTCGCACGCTGAAGGCAGCGCCGGACCGATGCCGACCGTCCAGACCGTCCTCCCCTCGCTGACGCCGCTGCTGCCCGAACTGATCCTCGGCGTCGGCGTGCTGGTGCTGATCCTCTACGGCGCCTTCCGCGGCGACCGCGCGGTGGAGGGCGTCAACGTCGGCGCGCTGCTGCTGCTGCTGCTCGCCCTGTTCGTGGTGATGTCGCAGCCGCCCGGCACCAAGGTAACGACGCTGTCGGGCAGCTTCATCCAGGACGGCTTCTCGAAGGTGATGAAGGCGCTGGTGCTTCTGGGCTCGGCCGCCACGATCCTGCTGTCGCGCGACTACTTCCAGCGCGAGAAGATCGACCGGTTCGAGTTCCCGATCCTGATCGTGCTGTGCACCATCGGCATGCTGGTGATGGTCTCGGCCAACGACCTGATCGCCCTCTACCTCGGGCTGGAGTTGCAGTCGCTCGCGGCCTACGTCATCGCCGCCTTCCACCGCGACGACCTGAAATCGACGGAAGCCGGCCTGAAGTACTTCGTGCTCGGCGCGCTCTCGTCGGGCATGCTGCTCTACGGCGCCTCGCTGGTCTACGGCTTCACCGGCACGGTCTCGTTCCCCGGCATCGTCTCGGCGCTGCACGAGGACGCGGGCTTCGGGATCGTGCTCGGCATCGTGTTCGTCTCGGCCGGCGTCGCCTTCAAGATGTCGGCGGTGCCGTTCCACATGTGGACGCCCGACGTGTACGAGGGCTCGCCGACGCCGGTCACCGCGTTCTTCGCCTCGGCGCCGAAGATGGCGGCGGTGGCCATGACGGTGCGCGTGTTCATCGGCGCGTTCCCCGACGTCACCGCGATCTGGCAGCAGATCTTCATCTTCATCGCCATCGCCTCGATGACGCTCGGATCGTTTGCCGCGATCGGCCAGCGCAGCATCAAGCGCCTGATGGCCTATTCCTCGATCGGCAACATCGGCTACGCGCTGATCGGGCTCGCCGCCGGCTCCGAGGAGGGCATCCGCGGCGTGGTGATCTACATGATCATCTACCTCGCGATGACGCTCGGCGCCTTCGCGATCATCCTCTCCTTGCGGCGCCGCAACGAGATGTTCGAGACGATCGAGGACCTCTCGGGCCTCTCGCGCACCCATCCGTGGCTCGCCTTCTGCCTCGCGATGATGATGTTCTCGCTGGCCGGCATCCCGCCGCTCGCCGGGTTCTTCGCGAAGTTTTACGTGTTCGCGGCGGCGATCAAGGCCGGGCTCGTGGCGCTCGCAATCATCGGCGTGGTCACCAGCGTGGTGGGCGCCTACTACTACCTGCGTGTGGTCAAGATCATGTACTTCGACGAGGCCAAGGCGCCCTACGAGGCCATGGCGCCGGGCCTGCGCATCGTGCTCGCCCTGTCCTCCGTCGTCGTGATCCTGTTCTGGCTGCTGCCGGCGCCGCTGGTCGGGGCCGCGGGCGCGGCGGCCAAGTCGTTGTTCTAGGGCCTTGGATTACCGCCTCGGCGAAGTGGCGCGGGCCGCCGGCCACCGCCTGCACGTCCACGACCGCCTCGGCTCGACCAACACCGAGGCGCTCGCCCGGGCGCGTGCCGGTGAGACCGGGCCGCTCTGGGTCGCGGCGCACGCGCAGGCGGCGGGACGCGGCCGGCGCGGCAACGCCTGGGCCTCGACGCCGGGAAACCTGACGGCGAGCGTGCTGTGGCCGGTGGCCGGCGTCGAGCCGGAGCGCGTCGCGGGGCTCGGTTTCGTCGCGGGCGTCGCGCTCGCCGACGCGCTCGACGAAGCCTGCGGCACCGCAGACGATTGCCCCGGCGGCGATGCGGCGCGACGCTTCCGCCTGAAATGGCCGAACGACGTGCTGGCCGGGGGCCGGAAGCTCGCCGGAATCCTGCTGGAGGCCGAGACGCTGCCCGGCGGCAGGCGGGCGGTGGCGATCGGGTTCGGCGTCAACGTCGCGGCGGTGCCGGAGGGTTTCTCGGACGTGGCGGCGTCGCTGGCGGGGCTCGGACATGCGGCCGATGCCGGCACAGTGCTGGCGACCTTAACGAATAAGCTTGCCGCGGCGGTCCGTATCTGGGATCGCGGACGCGGGTTCCTTGAGATTCGCGAGCGATGGCTCGCACGGGCCTCCGGCCTCGGATCGCGCATCGCGGTCCGCAGCGGCGTCGAGACCCTGCACGGCGTGTTCGAAGAGATCGACGAGGGGGGGCGGCTCGTGATCCTCGCCCCGGATGGAGCGCGGCGGACCGTGACGGCGGGCGAGGTGCATTTCGGGACGGCCGCGACGGCGGCGTGAACGTGGATGTGGATTGTATGGCAACGGGACAGGACGAGCTCGTCTTCCTGCCGCTCGGCGGCGTGGGCGAGATCGGGATGAATGCGGCGCTCTACGGCTTCGGGCCGGAGCGAGCCCGCAAATGGATCATGGTCGATTGCGGGATGGGCTTCGCGAGCGAGGAGGCGATGCCCGGCATCGACCTCATGTTCCCGGATCTCTCCTTCATCGAGGAGCGCAAGAAGGACCTTCTGGCGATCTTCATCACCCACGCGCACGAGGACCACATCGGCGCGATCAGCGAATTGTGGCCGCGCCTCAAGGTGCCGGTCTACGCGACCCGCTTCGCCAAAAGCCTGCTGGAGACCCGGCGCCTGTCGGAGCCCGGTGCGCCGAAGGTGGAGCTGCGCGAGATCAAGGCCGGCCGGCGCGTGACGCTCGGGCCGTTCGAGCTCGAGTACGTGCCGGTCTCGCACTCGATCCCGGAATCGAACGCGGTCGCCATCCGCACGGCGGCCGGCCTCGTGCTCCACACCGGCGACTGGAAGATCGACCCGACGCCGATCCTCGGCGACGTGACCGACGCCGACGCCTTCCGCGCCATGGGCGACGAGGGCATCCTGGCGCTCGTGTGCGACTCGACCAACGTCGTGCGCGAGGGTTTTTCGCCGAGCGAAGCCGAGGTCGCGGCGACGCTGGAGAAACTCATCGCCGCGGCGCCCCATCGCGTGGCGGTGACCACCTTCGCCTCCAACGTCGCCCGCATCCGCGCGGTGGCGGAAGCCGCCAAGGCCTGCGGCCGCGAGGTGATCGCGGTCGGCCGCGCCATGGACCGGGTGATCGACGTCGCCCGCGAATGCGGCTTCCTCGACGGCCTGCCGGACTTCCGCCGGGCCGACGCCTGGAACCACCTGCCGCGCGACAAGGTCGTGGCGCTGCTCACCGGCTCGCAGGGCGAACCCCGCGCCGCGCTGGCGCGGGTCTCGCGAAAAGATCATCCGGACATCTCGCTCGCGTCCGGCGATCAGGTGATCTTCTCCTCGCGGGCCATTCCCGGCAACGAGCGCGAGGTCGGCGCGATCATCAACGACCTGATCGAGCAGGGCGTCGAGGTCATCACCGACCGCACGGCGCTCGTCCACGTCTCCGGCCATCCGCGCCGGGACGAGATGGCGGAGATGTACGCCTGGACCCGGCCGCGGACGGCGATCCCCGTCCACGGCGAGGCGCTGCACCTCGACGAGCACGCGCGCTTTGCCCGGGCGCACGGCGTCGACAACGTCGTCAAGGCGCGCAACGGCACTCTGATCCGCCTCAGTCCCGGCAGGCCGGAGATCATCGACCACATCAAGGCCGGCCGCCTGTTCAAGGACGGCAACGTCCTGATCGATGCGCGGGACCGGGCGATTCCTGAGCGGCGCAAGCTCGCCCAGGCCGGGCTCGTCTCGGTGGCCATCGCCATCGACGAGACCGGCGACGTGCTCGGCGAGCCCGCGGTCGACATCATCGGCCTGCCCAACCGCGGCCGGGGCGGGGCGCCGCTGATCGACACGATCGTCGATGCGGTCTCGCGCACGCTGTCCGGCCTGTCGAAGGGCAAGCGCCGGGACTCGGAGGGCGTCGAGAAGGCGGTTGACCGCGCGGTCCGCTCGGCCGTCAACGAGGTCTGGGGCAAGAAGCCCGCCTGCCACGTGCAGGTGGTGGAGGTCTGACGCTATGAGCCCTCTCCCCTCTGCGGGGGAGGGTGGCCCGCGAGCTAAGTCGGGAGGGGGGAGCGCAGGTGCCGGATACGGCGCTCCCCTCACCCGACCCTCGCTCACGCAAGGGCCACCCTCCCCCGCAGAGGGGGGAGGGAAGCGCGCGTCGTCGATGAGGGAGGACAAGCATGATCGGCCGGCTCAACCACGTGGCCATCGCGGTGCGCGACCTCGACGCCGCCTGCGCGATCTATCGCGATACGCTCGGCGCGACGCTCAGCCCGCCGCTGCCGCAGCCCGAGCACGGTGTCACCGTGGTGTTCGTGGAACTGCCCAACAGCAAGGTCGAGTTGATGGCGCCGCTCGGCGACGACTCGCCGATCGAAGGTTTCGTGGAGCGCAACCCGCAGGGCGGCGTGCACCACGTCTGCTACGAGGTCGACGACATCCTGGCCGCCCGCGACCGCCTCAAGGGACAGGGCGCCCGCGTGCTCGGCACCGGCGAGCCCCGCATCGGCGCCCACGGCAAGCCGGTGCTGTTTCTCCATCCCAAGGACTTCCTGGGCACGCTGGTCGAGCTTGAGCAGGTCTGACGGGGTGGGCAACGTCCTGAAGATCCTGACGCGCTCGACGCCGCGGACGCTCGCCGTCGTCGTCGTCCTCGCCGCCGCCTTCGTCGCGGTGGCGGTCGGCGTGTTCAGGCTGACGATCTTCGGCGCCACGGCCCTCTACTTCGTGGTGTGGTGGACGCTGCTGTTCGCGATCCTGCCGATCCGCAACCAGCCCGAGAGCGATCCCGAACGCGTCGTGCCCGGACAGGACCCGGGCGCGCCGGCTGCGCCGCGGCTGCGCGAGAAGGCGATCTGGACGACGCTGCTGGCAGGGGGCGCCTTCCTGATCGCGCTCGCGGCGTTTCCGCTGACGGGGCTTTGACGTCGACGGCAGGAAACCGCAGGGCATAAAATAAAAAAAGCAAGGCACAAGGCCTTGCTTTTCAAGCAGTGAATCTGGTTCGACCTTCAATTGTCCTACGCATTGCCTGCGTGGCGGTCTGTTTTCCTCCCGAGACTCGGACCGTGCGCTCCCCGTGAAGGGCTGCGCCACCATCGCGGCCCGCTTATAGGAACAACAATTCGTGCTGTCACCCGATCAAGGCGAGAAATCTGCGTTTTTTCGCCGATAACGCGCACGAACGTTCCGTGCCGACGCGGCCGCGCTTCCGCTCGGCATCGTGCGGAGCCCCTCCGGCGCCGGCCGGCAGGCGCCTGCCACGCTTGTGTTTTCCCGGCGCAATGTGTTGTGTGCGCCCGGCGCGCGTCGGCACCTGCGTGTGGCGCCCGAACCCTGCCGACCGCCGAACCCCGCAAAAGAAGCCTCATGCGTCTGTCCCGCTACTTCCTGCCCACCTTACGCGAGACACCCAAGGACGCCGAGATCGTCTCGCATCGCTTGATGCTGCGCGCCGGCCTCGTGCGCCAGGAATCGGCTGGCATCTACGCGTGGCTGCCGCTGGGCTTAAGGGTGCTGAACCGGGTCTGCGACGTGATCCGCGCCGAGCAGGACCGCGCCGGCGCGATCGAATTGCTGCTGCCGACGATCCAGTCGGCCGAACCCTGGCGGGAATCCGGCCGCTACGAGGCTTACGGCCGCGAGATGCTGCGCATCACGGACCGGCACGAGCGCGAGATGCTCTACGGCCCCACCGCCGAGGAGGTGGTGACGGGGATCTTCCGCGCGAGCGTGCGCTCGTACAAGGACCTGCCGAGGAACCTCTACCAGATCTCCTGGAAGTTCCGCGACGAGGTGCGCCCGCGCTTCGGCACCATGCGCTCGCGCGAGTTCCTGATGAAGGACGCCTACTCCTTCGACGTCGACCAAGCCGGCGCGCGCCACGCCTACAACCGGATGTTTGTGGCGTACCTGCGCACCTTCGCCGGCCTCGGCCTCAAGGCGATCCCGATGCGGGCCGACACCGGCCCGATCGGCGGGGACCTCAGCCACGAGTTCATCATCCTGGCGAGCACCGGCGAGAGCGCGGTGTTCTGCGACCGCGCCTACCTCGACTTCGCGATCCCGCCCGCCACCGTCGATTTCGAGGACGTCGCCGGCCTCCAGGGGCTGGTCGACGCGTGGACCTCGCACTACGCCGCCACCGATGAGATGCACGAGGCCGACGCCTTCGCCGAGGTACCGGAGGCCGCCCGCATGGCGGCCCGCGGCATCGAGGTCGGGCACATCTTCTACTTCGGCACGAAGTACTCCGAGCCGATGGGCGCGCGGGTGACCGGCCCCGACGGGATCGAGCGGCCGGTGCACATGGGCTCCTACGGCATCGGCCCGAGCCGGCTGGTCGCCGCGATCATCGAGGCCTCGCACGACGAGGCCGGCATCATCTGGCCGGACGCGGTCGCGCCCTTCGACGTGGCGCTGATCAACCTCAGGACCGGGGATACCGGGACCGACGCCGCCTGCGCCGAAATCCAGGCCCAGCTCGAGGCGGCCGGCCTCTCCGTGCTCTACGACGACCGCGACGAGCGCCCCGGCGCCAAGTTCGCCACCGCCGACCTGATCGGCCTGCCCTGGCAGGTGGTGGTGGGCCCCAAGAGCCTCGCGGAGGGCAAGGTCGAGCTGAAGCGGCGCGCGGGCGGCGCGCGCGAGAGCCTCGCGCCCGTCGACCTGCTGGCACGGATCCGGCGTGCCTGAGGGACCGGCGATGACGGCCAAGGGCGCGATTGCAGGGGCCGGGAGCGGGCCTCGGAGCCCGGCGCCGCGCCGCGCCGCGACCGCGCCGTTCGCAGCCTTCGAGTGGATCATCGCCGGGCGCTACCTGCGGGCGCGCCGCCGCGGCGGCGGCGTCTCGGTGGTGGCGTTCTTCTCGGTGCTCGGCATCGCGCTCGGCGTCGCGACGCTGATCATCGTGCTCTCGGTGATGAACGGCTTCCGCACCGAACTCCTGTCCAAGATCGTCGGCATCAACGGCCACATCTTCGTCACCCCGGTCGACCGGACGTTCACCGACTTCGCCGACCTCTCCGAGCGCCTGTCGAAGGTGGCGGGCGTGCGCGCGGCGATCCCGCTCGTCGAGGGGCAGGCCTTCGCCTCCTCGCCCTACGGCGGCAGCGGCGTGCTGGTGCGCGGCGTGCGCGCCGACGACCTCGCCGCGATCGGCGCGGTCTCCAACAGCCTGCGCGGCGGCACGCTGGAGGGCTTCGACGACGGGTCGGGCGTGCTGATCGGGCGGCGGCTGGCCGACACCCTCGCGCTCCAGGCGGGCGACACCATCACCCTCTCGACGCCCAAGGGCGCGACCACCGCCTTCGGCACCGCGCCGCGGACCAAGAGCTACGCGGTGAAGGCGGTGTTCGAGGTCGGCATGACCGAGTTCGATGCGACCTTCGTGTTCATGCCGCTCACCGAGTCCCAGCCCTTCTTCAACCGCGAGGGCGACGTCAACCTGATCGAGATCTACATCGACCATCCCGACGCGGTCGCCGCCATGCGCGAGCCCCTGGAGATGGCGGCCGAGCGGCCCGTGCTGCTCACCGACTGGCGCCAGCGCAACCGCACCTTCTTCGGCGCGCTGGAGGTCGAGCGCAACGTGATGTTCCTGATCCTCAGCCTGATCGTGGTGGTAGCCACCCTCAACATCGTCTCCGGCCTGATCCTGCTCGTGCGCGACAAGTCGAGCGATATCGCGATCCTGCGCACCATGGGCGCGACCTCCGGCACGGTGATGCGGGTGTTCCTCATCAACGGCGCGCTGATCGGCCTCGTGGGGACGCTGGCCGGCCTCGGGCTCGGCACCCTCATCACGCTGAACATCAAGCCGATCCAGCGGGTGCTGTTTCCCGGCGCGTGGGACCCGACCGTGCGGTTCCTGGCCGAGATCCCCGCCGAGATGAACCCGACCGAGATCGCCGTGGTGGTGCTCACCTCGTTCCTGCTCGCGCTCGCCGCGACCCTCTATCCCTCCTGGCGCGCGGCCCGGCTCGATCCGGTGCAGGCGCTGCGCTACGGCTGAGCGGCAGCCTCATGAGCGGTTCTCCCGAGACCGCCGGCGCTCAGCCGGTGCCGGCCCTGTTCTTCGCCCGCGTCGAGCGGCGCTACCGGCAGGCCGAGGGCGCCCTGGAGATCCTGCGCGGGGCCGACCTCGCGATCTGGCCGGGCGAACTCGTGGCGCTGGTCGCGCCGTCGGGCGCCGGCAAGTCGACCCTCCTGCATCTGGCCGGCCTGCTGGAGCGGCCGGACGGCGGCGAGGTCTACGTCGGCGGCCATCCGACCGCGGCGATGAACGACGCCGAGCGCACGCGCTTCCGCCGCGAGGAGATGGGCTTCGTCTACCAGTTCCACCACCTGCTGCCCGAGTTCTCGGCGCTGGAGAACGTGGTGATGCCCCAGCTCATCCGCGGGCTGGGACGGGCCGAGGCGAGAACCCGCGCCACCGAGCTCCTGAGCTTCCTCGGCTTGGGGCAGCGCCTCGTCCACCGCCCGGCCGAACTTTCGGGCGGCGAGCAACAGCGGGTCGCCATCGCCCGGGCGGTCGCCAACGGCCCGCGGCTGCTGCTCGCCGACGAGCCCACCGGCAACCTCGACCCGTCGACTGCCGGGCACGTGTTCGCGATCCTCCTGTCGCTGGTGCGCGCCTCGGGCCTGGCCGCGCTGATCGCCACCCACAACATGGATCTGGCCGCCCGCATGGACCGCCGCGTCACCATCCGCGACGGGCTGATCGAGCAACTGGATTGATAGAGCGCTCTCCGCCGAAGGGAACGCCGCTTCGGCGGAAGAGAACGCGATAAGGCAAGGACCTAGGGACGTGAGCCGATCCAACGAGATCGGCTCACGTCCCTAGGTCGCCGGTCACGCGCCGTTCGAACGCCGCCCGCTCCCGGGCGCGGGGCGGGTTGCTCGCGTCCGCCGGACCGGCCTATCCTCACCGTCCAGCGCCTGCCGGGAGGGCCGCCGTGAGACCGCGCATCGTGTCCGCCCTGACCCTGACCGGGGTGCTGACCGCGAGCCCCTGCCCGGCGCGTGAGCTGGCCCAGCAGCCGGTCGCGCGGGTCGACCTGCCCTGTCCCGGACATGGCGCCGGCTTCGTCCGCGTGCCGGGAAGCCCGACCTGCATCCGCCTGTCGGGGCGGGTCGCCGCCGGTGCGGACCTGCGCGCCGGTCGCGACGGAACGGTCGCCGTCCCCATGACCGTGGGTCGGTTCGCGATCGATGCGCGCACCGACTCCGATCTCGGTCCGGTGCGGACCTTCGTCCGGATCGGCAACGGGCGCCGCTGAGTCCGGGAGCCGCTTCGGTGCGCTCGGGTCCCATCGTTCCTGCGCAGCGTCGCGTGATCTCGGCTTCTCAGCGCGCACGCCTTCGGGGACGGTTCTCAGAGGTTGCGCGAGAGCACCAGCGGTCCGCTCTGCGCGCCGCGTCCGTAGGGCGAGGGCGCGCGCGCGAGCGCGCCGTAGACCGTCGGCGTGCGGGCCCGTCCGAGGTCGTCGGCCAGCGACTTGATCAGGCCTTCCGAGACCGTCCGCGCGGTGGCGAGCACCCGCTGGTTGGTCTCCACCGCGGCCGTGAAGTGGCGGTGGGCCGCCCTCAGCGCCTCGACGCCGGACGGCGCGAAGCGGGCGAGCGCGACGGCGTTGGCCTTGGCCGCCTCGAGCCCCTGAAGGTAGGCGCCGGCCAGCGCCCCCTTGCGCTCGGACTCCGCGAGACCCTCGCGCAGGCGCCCGGCGCGGACGTGGCCGCTCTCCGTCGCGAGGACCGTCTCCAGCGTCCGCATGGTCACGATGACCTCGCCGACGAGCGCCTCGGCGCCCGCGCGGTCGGCGACGCGGGGAACTGCCTTAGGCTGCATGGGCCGCTCCATCGCCCGCGCCCTGCATCTTCATCATCTCCGAGAACACCTGGCTGGCAATACCGACGCCGCCGCTCTTCACGATCTGATCGGCGTATTCCTTGGTGAGCATCGAGCGGTAGACCCCGCCGCCGGTGCCGTTCTCGCCGAGCGGCCCGTCGGTGCCCTCGGACTGGGTCATCCGGTCGAGGGAGGATTCGAGGAACATCGCTTCGAAGTCGGTCGCGGTCTTGCGCGCCTTCTTCGCGGCGGCGTCGGAGGAAACATCGGCGGTCTTCGAGGCCGTCTCGGCGACCGTGCCGGCGATGGCGCGTCCGACCCCGATGGCGGCCGATGTGGCGAACGTTGCGAGGGGAAGCATCGTTGGGGGCTCCGGGTTCGAGGACATCACATCAGCTCGATGTCGGCCTGGAGCGCGCCCGCGGCCTTGATCGCCTGGAGGATCGAGATCAGGTCGCGCGGGCCGACGCCGAGCGCGTTGAGGCCGTCGACGAGGTCGCGCAGGCTCACGCCTTCCTTCACCAGCGCCAGCTTGTTGCCGTCGCCGGTGTCGACCTTCACGCCGGTGCGGGGCACCACCGTGGTGCGGCCGTTCGCGAGCGGGCCGGGCTGGCTCACCTGCGGCTGCTCGGTGATGGTGACCGTGAGGTTGCCCTGCGCGATCGCCACGGTGGAGACCCGCACGTCGCGCCCCATGACGATGATGCCCGAGCGCTCGTCCACCACCACCCGCGCCGTCTGGTCGGGCTCGACCTTGAGTTGCTCGACCTCGGTGATCAGCCGGATCATGTTGCCGTTGTACTTGGCCGGGATCTGGATCGTGACGGTGGCCGGGTCGGTGGGCTCGGCGGTGTCGGCGCCCATGAAATCGTTGATCGCCGAGGCGATCCGCTTCGAGGTGGTGAAGTCCGGGTTGCGCAGCGACAGGCGTAAGGAGCGCGCGTCGGTAAGCTTGAACGCGATCTCGCGCTCGATGTTGGCGCCGTTGGCGATGCGGCCGTTGGTGGGCACGCCGCGGGTGATCTTGGCCGCATCCCCCTCCGCCGAGAAGCCGGCGATGGCGACCGAGCCTTGCGCCAGCGCGTAGACCTCGCCGTCGGCGCCCAGCAGCGGCGTGACCAGAAGGGTGCCGCCCTGGAGGGACTTGGCGTCGCCGAGCGAGGAGACGGTGACGTCGATCCGCGTCCCCTGCGCGGCGAACGGCGGCAGGCTCGCGGTCACCATCACCGCGGCGAGGTTCTGGGTGCGCATGGTGGCGCCGCGGGTGTTGACGCCGAGCCGCTCCAGCATCGCCTGGAGCGACTGCTTGGTGAAAGGGATGTTGTTGAGCGTGTCGCCGGTGCCGTTGAGGCCGACGACGATGCCGTAGCCCACGAGCTGGTTCTGCCGCACGCCCTCGATCGCGGCGAGGTCCTTCACCCGCGAGAGCGCCAGCGCCGGCCCGGCGCAGCCGAGGATCAGCGCGGCGAGCGCCAGGACGAGGCGCAGGCAGTGGTCGGGGCGGGCGGGGCGCTGGTGCATGCCGGGCTTCAGGGTGGCGGACCGCCTCTCTCCTGCCAGCGGCGTGCCAGTTTCCGCGCAACCCTAAAACATTGATTTCGCTTCATCATATCTTTCAGGCCACGAGCCGAGGCGGATCTCGCACCGGCCCTTCCGTGCCGCCTCGGCAGGTTCTGCCCGGTCGTTTACCGGGGATTAACCCTGCGGACCGGACTGTCGAGCCGGGCGCCCGGGCGTCGGGGGAGCCGCAGAAGCGATGCGTGTCGAGAACCGTTCCGGGGGCGTCGGCGCGACCTCCGTGGGGACCGCCCGCAAGCCCGAGGCCGGCCGCAGCTTCAGCCTCGGTGCCGAGCCGCCCGCCGCCCGCACGGGTGCGGCGAGCGCCGCCGCGACGCTCGCCGGCCTCGACGCCGTGCTGATGCTCCAGAGCGAACCCGATACGCCCTCCGAGCGCCGCCGCCGCACGGTGCGGCGCGGCAGCGACTTGCTCGACGGCCTCGACCGGCTCAAGGCCTCGCTGCTGTCGGGCCGGGTCGCGACCGACGAACTCCTCGCCATCGCCGGTCGCCTCTCCGAACGGGCGGACGCGTCGGGCGATCCGCGCCTCGACGGGCTGATCGCGGATATCGAGTTGCGCGCGGCCGTGGAACTCGCCAAGGTCGAGGCGGCCCGCGGCGCGTGAGGCCCGGGCCGATCGCTGAACAGGGATCGTCATCACGGCCCGCGGCCCGGATGGCGTCGGGTGCTCCGTTCCACTGTATCCGCCGCCTGCCCGACGCCGGCGCTATTGCCGAGACAAACTTCCGGGCTGTATGACCGGGCTCGCGAATACCGACGAGTTCCGCATGCACGCCGTTCGTTCCCTCGCGTTCTCCCTCGGCCTGGCCCTGCTGGCGGCGTTCGCTTCGGCCGGGTCCGCCGCAGCGGCGCCGCGGTCGGCGCTGATCATCGCCAACGCCGCCTATCCCGACAACGACGCGGTGCTGCCGAGCCCGGTCGCGGACGGGCGGGCGCTGGCCGACGCGCTCAAGCGCAGCGGGTTCACGGTCGAGATCGGGGAGAACCTCGCCCGGGACGGGATGCAGGCGGCGATCGACCGGTTCCAGCGCGGCGTCGAGGCCGACGGGATCGCGCTGGTCTTCTTCAGCGGCTACGGCATCCAGGTCGGGCGCAAGAACTACCTCATCCCCGTCGATGCCCGGGTCTGGAGCGAGGCGGACGTGGCCCGCGACGGCATCGCGGTGGATGCGATCCTCGACGGGATCGGCAAGCGGGGGGCCAGCACCCGCGTCCTCGTGCTCGACGCCTCGCGGCGCAACCCGTTCGAGCGCCGCTTCCGCAGCTTCTCGATGGGGCTGGCGCAGATCCCGGCCGCGCCCGGCCTACTGGCGATCTCGGCGGCCGCGGTCGGCGGCGTCGTCAACGAGGCGGGCGTCACCCGCAGCCCCTTCGTCGCGGAGCTGATCCGGCAGATCGGTGTTGCCGACCAGGATGCCGAGCAGGCCTTCACCGCCTGCCGCGACGTGCTGGCCAAGCGCGCCCGCAACGGCCCGGCGCCGGCCCTGGTCTCGCAGCTCGACGAGCCGTTCTCCTTCGATCCCGACCGGCCGAGGGCGGCGCGTCGCCCCGAGGCGAAGGCGGTCGACGCGTCCGCGCCGGATCAAGCCCGCAGGGAGCAGGAGATCCGGGACGAGGCGGCCAAGGTAGCAGCCAAGGAACAGGCTGACCGGGATCAGGCGAGGCAGGAGCAGGCCAGGCAAGAGCAGGCCAGGCAAGAGCAGGTCAGACAGGAGCAGGCGAGGCAGGAGCAGGTCAGGCAGGAGCAGGTGCGGAAGGATCAGCTCGCGAGCGAGCGCGCGGCCGAGGAGCGGGCCGCCCTCGATCGATCGAGGGCGGAGCGGACCGCGTCGGACGCGTTCGAAGCCGCCCGGGCGAAAGGCACCAAGGCCGCCTACGAGGACTTCCTGAAGCGGTACCCGACCGGGGCGCTCGCGGACAGGGCGCGCACCGAGATCGCGATGCTCGCGCCGCCGAGGGAGCAGAAGGACGCGGGCGATCGCCAGCGGCAGGCGGAGCTCGACGCGCGGATCGCGAGGGACCCTCGCGACGAGGCGGCGTACTACGAGCGCGGGCAGTTCCACGCCCAGCGCGGCGATGCCGCCGCGGCCATCGCCGACTTCGATCAGGCGATCCGGCTCAACCCGCTCAACCCGGAAGCCTACAACAATCGCTGCTGGATGCGGGCGATGGCCGACGAACTGACGACGGCCCTGGCCGATTGCAACCAAGCCTTGAAGCTGCGCCCGGCCTTCGCCGACGCCCTGGACAGCCGCGGCCTCGTCAACCTCAAGGCGGGCGCGTTGCGCGCCGCGGTCTCGGATTACGACGCGGTCCTGCGGCTCGATCCCGGCCGCAGCTCCGCGCTCTACGGGCGCGGCGTCGCCCGCACCCGGCTCGGAGACAAGGCGCTGGGCGGCCGCGACCTTGCGAGCGCCCTGCAGCTCAACCCGGGCCTCGACAAGGAATTCACGGAGTACGGCCTGCGCTGACTTGGGGCGTGAGCGTGAATATGCGGGCTGCATCCGCCGCATCCTCCCGCCGGTGATCAGCACAACCTGCCCCGATCGGTTTCGTTCGCGTGTCGACACGCACGTGCGTCCGCCTCAAAATCTGTCAACACATGTTGATCGGCGGCTGTCGCCGTGTGAAGAAAGCTCAGCGGATTTAGAGGCCGCGGAGCGACTTGGAGGCTCAAATGTTCGGTACTTCGGGCGATATGAGAAAGCTCCTCGGGTTCGGCGCCGTGAGCTTGATGCTGCTCGGCGGCCCTGCCGGAGCGGAGGACGTGAGCGAGGCGCAGATCCTCAAGGCGCTGCAGGCCCCGGCGATGCCGCGGACCCGCAGCCTATCGATCAGCCCTCCGGCCACGGCCGCCCCGTCGGCGGACGCGGCCTTCGTCGATTCGCTGCGCAACAAGCCGACCCGCTCGCTCTCGACGGGCGACCGCGAGAAGCTCGACACGGTTGCGGCGACTAAGCCACAGATCGACCTCGCGATGGAGTTCGACATGAACTCCGACGAGCTGCGCGGCGAGGCCCTCGTCACCGCGAACAAGCTCGGCAAGGCGCTCTCGAACAGCGCGATGAAGGATCAGACCTTCGTCATCGCCGGGCACACCGATGCCAAGGGCTCCGAGAGCGTCAACCAAACCCTGTCGGAGCGCCGTGCGGAGGCGGTGCGGCAGTTCCTGGTGCGCAACTACCAGATCCCGGCGGCGAACCTGATCAGCGTCGGCTACGGCAAGGCGCACCTGAAGAACGCGTCCGACCCGCTCGGGCGGGAAAATCGCCGGGTGCAGGCGGTCAACCTGCTCCAGGTCAAGACCGCCGGCCGCTGATCCGGCGCGCCATCCTCTTCCCGACGTTCGAGACCGGACGGTCCCTCCGACATGCGTGACCACTCTCCCGAAGCCCGGCGGCGCCGTTCCGGCGTGATCCTCGTGGCGATGCTCGCCGCCGGGATCGCGCCGGCCGCGGCGGAGAGCACGCCGGAGGGAACGAGCGTCCTCGGCGTCCGGGCGGGTTCCGCCTGCCTCAGGGAGGAGGTGCGCATCACCGGCTTCGCGCTTCCCCGCGAGGAGGGCGGCGCGAGTCTGCCCTTCGACGGCTACCGGATCAGCGAGATCCTGTCCGCCGAGGGTGATACCGTCACGAGCGGGCAGGAGATCCTGCGGGCGGTGCGCCAGCCCGATTCGGGGCAAGGTGCCCGGCCGCCGGGTCCCGAGAGCGTCTCCGTGCGCGCGCCGATCGCCGGTCGGATCACGCGGCTCGCCGCCCGCGTCGGCATGGTGACGGGCGCGGGGGCGGCCCCGCCTCCCGGTCCCGGCGGCATGCCGGAACCGATGGTGCGGATCATGGGTGATGCCGGCATCGACCTCTTGGTCGACGTGCCGAGCCCCTATGCCGCCAAGATCCGCAGCGGGGCCACGGCCCGGATCGTCCGCGACGACGGACCGGACCTGCGGGGCACGGTGCGCGTGCCGGCGAGCGAGGTCGACCCGAGGACGCAGCTCGGCCGCGCGCGCCTCACCCTCGATCCGCCGAACGCCTTGCGGCCGGGACAGTTCGCCAGCGCCGTGATCGAGACGGCGCGCGATTGCGGCCTGTCGGTGCCGCGCTCGGCGGTGACCTATTCCAACGGCGTGCCCACCGTGCAGGTTCTCAACGGCACCGCGGTCGAGACGCGCAGCATCCGCACCGGCCTCATCGACGAATCCAACGTCCAGGTCCGCGAGGGCCTGTCGGACGGTGAGCCGGTGGTGGCCGACGCAGGGTCCGCGCTCCGCGCGGGCGACCGCGTGACGCCGGTGATCTCCGGCGCCAAGGCGGGACGCGCGCGCTGATGTCGCTCAACGTCTCCTCGCTGGCGATCAAGCGGCCGCTGCCCTCGGTCGTCGCCTCGATCATCCTGCTGGTGCTCGGCTGGGCGAGCTTCGCGCGCCTGCCGATCACGCGCCTGCCGAGCGCGGACATCCCCCTCGTCTCGGTGGTGGTGGCGCAGTTCGGCGCGGCGCCCGCCGAGATCGAGGCCCAGGTGACCAAGACCGTCGAGGATGGGGTCTCGGGCGTCGAGGGCGTGCGCCACATCGCCTCCTCCGTCACCGACGGCCTGTCGGTGACGACGATCGCCTTCCGGCTCGAGAGCAACACCGACCGGGCGCTGAACGACGTCAAGGACGCGGTGACGCGCATCCGCGCCAACCTCCCCCAGAGCGTGCAGGAGCCGCTGATCCAGCGCGTCGACGTGGTCGGCCTGCCGATCGTCACCTACGCCGCGACCGCCCCCGGCAAGAGCCCCGAGCAGGTCTCGTGGTACATGGAGAACACCGTCAAGCGGTCGCTCCAGGACGTGAAGGGCGTGGCCGAGGTGGCCGTGATCGGCGGCGTCACCCGCGAGATCTTGGTCTCGCTCGATCCCGACCGGTTGCAGGCCTTCGGGCTCAGCGCCGTCGACGTGAGCCGGCGGCTCTCGGGCACGAACGTCACCGTCACAGGCGGGCGCGCCGAGATCGGCGGGCGCGAGCAGGCGATCCGGACGCTGGCCTCGGCCAAGACGCTCGACGACCTCGCCGGCACGATGATCACCCTGCCGACGGGCGGGCAGGTGCGGCTCGCCGATCTCGGCCTCGTCACCGACAGCTTCGCCGACCGGCGCACCTTCGCGCGCCTCAACGGCGAGCCGGTGGTGGCGATCGGGATCAAGCGGGCGCAGGGGGCGAGCGACGTCGTGGTGGCCAAGGCCGTCGAGAAGCGCGTCGAGCAGATCCGGGCGGAGAACCCGGACTTCGACCTCAAGCTGATCGACTCCTCGGTGGAGTTCACCCTCGGCAACTACGACGCGGCGATCCACACCCTGTTCGAGGGTGCGTTCCTGGCCGTCGTCATCGTGTTCCTGTTCCTGCGGGACCTGCGCGCCACGGTGATCGTCGCGGTGTCGCTGCCGCTGTCGATCTTCCCGGCCTTCTGGGCAATGGACGCGCTGGGCTTCTCGCTGAACCTCGTCAGCTTCCTCGCGATCACCCTGTCCACCGGCATCCTCGTAGACGATTCGATCGTCGAGATCGAGAACATCGCCCGCCACATGAAGATGGGCAAGCCCGCGCTCCAGGCGGCGATGGACGCCGCCGACGAGATCGGGCTCGCGGTGATCGCGATCTCGCTCACCATCATCGCGATCTTCGCGCCGGCGAGCTTCATGTCCGGCATCGCCGGGCAGTTCTTCAAGCAGTTCGGCATCACGGTCGCCGTGCAGGTGTTCTTCTCGCTGCTGGCCGCCCGCTTCGTCACCCCGATGCTGGCGGCCTACATCATGAAGCCGCACCACGCGGTGGAGAAGCCCCCGGGGCCGGTGCTGCGGGCCTACACCCGCCTCGTGACCCTGTCGGTGCGGTTCTATCCGGTCACGGTGCTCATCGGGCTCGGGTTCTTCGCGGCCTCCATCGCCTCGATCGGCCTGCTCTCGAAGGGCTTCCTGCCGGCGCAGGACACCTCCCGCTCGGTGATGGCGCTGGAACTGCCGCCGGGCTCGCAGCTCTCCGAGACCGAGAAGGTGACGGAGGACGTGGTCGCGGTGATCCGCGGCCTGCCGGAGGTGCGCAGCGTGTTCGTCGACGGCGGGCGGGTGCCCAAGGAGCCGATCGAGTCGCGCCGCGCCTCCTTCATCGTCAACTACACGCCCAAGGGCGACCGCTCGGTGACGCAGCGCGATCTCGAGCGCGAGATCGGCCGCCGCCTGCGGGCCGTGCCCGACATCCGGTTCTACTTCGTCGACGAGAACGGCCTGCGCGCGATCTCGCTCGTGGTCCGGGGCGCCGATCCGCGCACGGTGGCCAACGTGGCCAACGAACTCGCCGGGCAGATGCGGCGGCTGCCCGCCGTCGCCAACGTCATCTCCGGCACGACGCTCGACCGGCCGGAACTCCAGATCCGGCCGCATCTCGATCTCGCCGCCCGCCTCGGCGTGTCGCCGACGCTGCTCGCCGAGACGATCCGCGTCGCCACCATCGGCGATGTCGGCCCGGCGCTCGCCAAGTTCGACGCGGGCGACCGCCTCGTCCCGATCCGCGTCCAGCTCGACGACCGGGCCCGCGTCGACCGGGGGGTGCTGGAGCAGTTGCGGGTGCCCAAGGGCGGCGGCGGCAGCATCCCCCTCTCCGCCATCGCCGAGCTCGACTTCCAGCAGGGGCCCACCAACATCAGCCGCTACGACCGCAAGCGGCAGGCGACGGTGGCCTGCGACCTCGTCGCCAACGCGGCGCTGGGCGACGTGCTGAAGGCGATCGATCAGCTTCCGGTGATGAAGTCCCTGCCCAAGGGCGTCACCGTCGACCAGGGCGGCGACGCCGAGAGCCTGAACGAGCTCGCCGACGGCTTCGCCAACGCGATGAGCGCCGGGCTGATGATGGTCTACGCGGTGCTCGTGCTGCTGTTCGGCTCGTTCCTCCTGCCGATCACGATCCTGTTCTCCCTGCCGCTGTCCCTGGGAGGTGCGGTCTTCGCCCTGATGATCTCGGGCAAGCAGCTCACCACGCCGGTCTGGATCGGCATCCTGATGCTGATGGGGATCGTCACCAAGAACGCGATCATGCTCGTCGACTTCGCGGTGGAGTCGATCCGCCACGGCATGGCGCGCGATGCCGCGATCATCGACGCGGGCCAGAAGCGGGCGCGGCCGATCGTGATGACCACGATCGCGATGGTGGCCGGGATGCTGCCCTCGGCGCTCGCCTTCGGCATCGGCGGCGAGTTCCGCTCGCCGATGGCGCTCGCGGTGATCGGCGGCCTGATCTTCTCCACGCTGCTGTCGCTGGTCTTCGTGCCGGCGGTGTTCGTCCTGGTCTCGGAAGTTTCCGACCGCTCGATGCGGGTCCTGCGCCGGCTCGGCACCCTCGGAAGGCGGCGGAAGCAGGCGGCCTCGACCCCGGAGGGCGCGATGCCGCCGGGCCTCGGTCAGGCGGTCCCGCCGGCATAGGGCCGTTCCCGATCCGGTTGGATCGTGAAGCGGCTCTATGCCATTGTTGTGATGGGCTTTCCCGCGACGAACCGGTGACCACTTCGTCGGAAAGCGCTCCAGGGCGTCCGCCACGCCGGTCGGTGTGCGGCCGATCGCCCGCTCGGGGACGCCATCACCATCCGGACTGCCGGAGATGGCAGGCGGATCAGCGTGCCCGCGGCGCCTTTCCCGGCTCGATGGGATCGTGGATCACGACCGGCTCGACCTGATCGCCCTCGCGCACGAAGGCTCCGGCGCGGATCACCACGAGGTCGGCCTCCGAGAGCCCCGTGCGGATCTCGGCGTTGCCCCCGGACAGCAGGCCGACCGTGACCTGCCGCGCCTCGACCCGCGTGCCGTCGACGACGTGCACGATGGTCCCGTCCGCCTCGTACTGGACGGCCGAGTAGGGCACGCCGACGCCGCAGCGCCGCCCGACCGTGACGATGCCGCGGGCGAAGGTCCCGATCCGCACGTCCGGCGTCGCGGTGAGCGCGATCCGCACCCGACCGACCTGGGCGGCGGCTTCGGTCCCGGATTCGATCCGCCGGACGGTGCCCGCGGTCTCGGGCAGCCCGAGGGGGCGTACCCCGACGGTCTGCCCGACGGCGATCCGCGCGAGGTCGGGAATCGGCACTTCGGCGACCAGTTCGACGGCGCCGCCCGCGACGATGTCGAACAGCGGGCCTTGCCGCGGCGAGGCCGGCTGACCGATGACGGCCCGGCTGCGCAGGAGCGTGCCCGCGACCGGGGCCCGCACAGCGACGAGGGCGCCGGCCTCTGCCGGCCCCTCGATGGGCGCGAGCCGGGCGAGAACTTGGCCGGCAACGACCGCGTCGAGGGGATTGGCCAGCACCTGCGCGACCTTGAACCCCTCGCGTTCCGCCCCGACCTCGACCTGCTCGCGGGCGCTCAGCGTGCCGGTGACCGCGACGCGGTCGGCAAAGCACAGGGTCCGCGCCGGGCGCACGCTCACCGACAGGGTGGCGAGCCGGGCCGGGTCAGTCTC
Organism: uncultured Methylobacterium sp.; assembly: GCF_964242245.1. Taxonomy (NCBI): domain Bacteria; kingdom Pseudomonadati; phylum Pseudomonadota; class Alphaproteobacteria; order Hyphomicrobiales; family Methylobacteriaceae; genus Methylobacterium; species uncultured Methylobacterium sp. The sequence goes on from NZ_CAXTBY010000006.1 coordinate 48,502, forward strand.
CGCCGCGAGGGCGGAGCCGAAGGCCGCGAGCGCGAGCGCGGCAAGGCGGGCGAGCCGACGATGGGTCGTCGTGTGCGGTCGCAGCGTCCGACGCGGGCTGGGCTCCGGCATGGCGGTCTCTCCCGGTTTCCAGGGGTTCACGGGCGCTGCCGGCCGGGCCGCGACGGCATGATGGCGTCGAGGAGGCCGCCGAGACCGCCGCCTTGACCGTCGCCCTGCTTACCGAAAATGCCGCCGCCGAGATCCTGCAAGCCCTGGATCGCGGCCGCCGGGTCGCGGGCGAGCCCCGACAGGTCGGCCGAGACGGCGGGATTGCTCCACGGGCCGGAGATGCGGATCGGCACGTCGAGGCGTCCGCCGGACCCCGGCACGACCTTCAGCGGCTTCAGGCGCAGGTCCAGGCTGCGCCCGATCAGGTCGACGCTGCCGACGCCCTCGGTGTCGAGGAGGCCGGTCTTGAGCCGCAGATCGTTGGTCACCGCCTGACCGTCGGCGACCGAGACGGTCCCGCCCAGCAGGTCGAGGCGGGTGGCGAGGCCGCCGCCCGCGCCGCCGAGGAGGCCGGCGGCGCGGGCGAGATCGAGCCCGTCGATCCGCCCGTCGACCACCGAGAACTCGCCCGCGCCGGCGGCCGTCCGCACGACATCGCCCGTCCGCGCGCCGGTCGCCTGGAGATCGAGGCGGACGGTTCCGAACCCGTCGAGCCCCTGCACGCCGGCAAGATCGGCCAGCAGCGGGCGCACCCGGATGCGGTTCAGCGACAGGCCGATCTGGTGGCGCCCGGCGCCCGCGGCATCCGGCCCGAGCACGTAGCGCCCCCGCGCGCTGCCCTCGTAGACCGCGGCCGAGACCAGGGCCGCGTCGAGGCTTCCGGCCTTCACCCGCGCCGTCAGACTGAGGCCGGTGAGCCCGACCGGCCCCAGGGCGAGGCGGCCGATCGACAGGTCCGCCTGCGCATCGAACAGGCGGAACCACGCCACGTCCGGAACCAGATCCGGCGGCACGGCGATGGAGAGGACGTTCGTGCCGGCAACCCGCGGCGCAGGGCTGCCGTCCGCGGTGAGCGCGAGGGCTTCGAGGCGCAGCGCGGCCACGAGGCGGGGGATGGCGGTCCGCTCCAGGACGAGGCTGCCGGAGAACGGGGCGCGGTCGATGCTGCCGACGATCGCGTCGAGGTTGAGGGCGGTCGGGGTCAGGCGGGCCGACGCGGTCGCTGCGACCCGCGGTCCGCTGCCCGGGTTCACCGTGAGGCGAACCGGCCGGCCCCCCCCGGCACCCGGCGGGTCGGCCTCCATCACGGCGCCGGCACCGGCGGCGTCGAGGTCGAGGCGGAGGGCGGGCGCCGGCGCGTCGGGCGCGAGGTCGACGGACAGATCGAGGGTCCGGATCGTGAGCGTCAGGGTGTCGTCCGAGGCGGATGGCTGCGCCTGCGCGCCCTTCACCGCCACGCGGATCGCGGCCGGCCGCAGCGCGCCGCGGTCCCGGCCGCTGTCGCCGCCGGGCATCGCGGCGTCCGCTCCGGCCGTGCGCGGCAGGCGGACCGTGACATCCTCCACGGCCGCGTTCCCGGTGCCCGCCCCTCCGAGAAGCAGGGCGACCGGCGCCGCGATCCGCACCCGGCGCAGCGTCGCGGACAGACCCTTTCCGCTCTCCTTGCCGCCCCCCATGCTCACGTCGCCGAGGACGAGGCCGGGCGCGGGATCGAGGGTCGGGGCGAGGCTGCCGATGCGCCAGACCTGACCGGTCTCCGCCGCCAGCCGGCGCTCCAGCGATCCCCGCGTCCATTCCACCAAGGCCGGCCAGGCGGCGGCGGCAACAACCGCGACGACGATCACGCCAATCGGGAGAATGCGAAGCCGCATGGTTCGAGGATCATCAGTCGAGCGGGCCGTGTTGCGCGGCGAAGACGCGCCCCTGCGACGGGGATCTGTTTAAACGACGGCCCTCAAAAACAGTCAAGCTCACGCCGGCGCGAGCAGTCGCGTTCCGCCTCCCGCCCGCAGGGCGCAGGAAGGACGCAGGACCGGACGCGATACCCGGCACCCTCCCTCCTCGATCGGCGGCCCTCACGCGATGACCGGCAGCAGCAGCCGCGAGGGCCGATCCGCGCCGTGGCGGATCGCGAGCACGATGATCGCCGCCTCCGGGGCCGCAATCGCCTCCGGGCTCGCGCCGGTGCCCGGATTGACCGCGAAGGCGGGCCATGCGGCAGCCTGGAGCGCGAGGCGCAGGCGCTGGCCGGGATGCAGCGTGCAGCACAGCGCGCGCATGGCGATGCGGCGGGCGCCGGGCGCGGCGGCATCCGTCACGCGCAGGTGCCCGGCGGTCAGCGTGATCGCGCGGCCGTCCGGCTCTACCACGGAGAGCGTCGCGTGCAGGTCGTGGCTCGGCGAGGCGGTCTCGACGTGAACCTCGACGGCGACGCGGCCGGCGAGCCGGCAGGGCGCTGCCAGGACTGCGCCGGTGTAGACCGCGACGTCGCTGCGGTCGTCGAGGCCCGCGCGATCCTGGTATCCCGGCGGCGTGCCCCAGGCGCCGCCGAGGATCGGCGCGGGCCGCCACGGATCGTGGACGAGGTGATCCGCGCCCGGCGGCCCGGGCTCGGGGGCCAGCCGGCCGCGCGACGCGGTCGCGGCAAGCCCCTCCGAGGCGAGGTGAAGGGCACCGGGCTCCGGGTCCGGCCAAGCGGGGAAATCGACCCAGGCCCGGAGGCCCACGTCGAACAGCCGCACGGCCGGCCCCGGCTCGCCCCGTCCCTTCAGCACGTGGTCGAGGAAGGCCGCGGTCTCGCTATCGACCGGCGTGGCCGCCTCGGGCCCGAGATCGAGGGCGCCCACCCGCCTGCCCCACGGGGCGTGCGTCCAGGGGCCGACGAGCAGCCGCTGCGGGGCCGGGCCCCGCGCGAAGGCGGCGTGGGCGGACAGCGTGCCGTCGAGGAGGAAATCCTGCCAGCCGCCGACGTGCAGTCCGGGGACGGCAGGGTCGGCCCCCGCGAGCACCCGCGCCGGCGCGATTCCGTCCCAGTAGGCCGCGTCGTCGGCCAGCCAATCCGCGTAGTGCTGGTCGGCGGCGTAGCGCGCCAGCACCGCGGGCCGGGCCGGGACCGGCCCCGTCCACGGGGCACCGCGGGCCGCGGCGGCGAGCGCGGCGAAGGCCTCAGCGTCGCCGCGCAGCCGCGCGACCTCGGCGCCCATCTGGCAAGCCCAGCCGATGTTGCCGGCCAAGCCGAAGGCGCCGCCGGTGAAGGCCCAGTCGTCGCGGATGTCCCAACCGCCCATCGCGGGCACGATCGCGTCCGGCCGCTTGGTGCCGGCCCGCAGCGCCCCGGCGAGCGCCAGGAACTGCGTCACCGCCTGATAGCTGAAGCCGTAGGTCGCGACCTGACCGTTCCCGCCGGCCAAGTCGGCCGCCCAGGCAAGCGTCGCGGCCCCGTCCTCGGCCTCGTGCTCGAACAGGCGGAAACGCCCGCCGCTGCCGCCGCGCCCGCGCACGTCCTGCACGGCGACGACGTAGCCCCGCGCGGCGTACCACGCCGGGTGGGCCAGCGTGATCGTCGAGGCGATCGCCCGGCCGTAGGGCTGGCGCATCAGCAATACGGGGTAGCGGCCGGGGCCGGCGGGCCGGTAGATGTCGGCGACGAGCCTCACGCCGTCGGGAAGCGTCAGGGTCGCGGTCTCGGGCCCGGCGACCGGCAGCAGCCCCTCAGCGTCCATCGAAGGCGGTCCCCGCCGCGAGGTGCGCGAGGGGGAACGCCGAGACCTCCCGCGTGAGCCGCACCAGCGCGCGGGCGGCGCGCTCGACGAGGTCCGCGCCGCGCCCGGCATCCGCCGCCGCCGCGTTGCCGCTGACGCCGGCCGGGTGCAGGTCCTGCGCCATCCATCCGAAGCCGACCCGGCCCTCGGGCGTCAGCAGCCCGCCGGCCGCCTCCAGGGCGACCGAGAGCGGCACGAAGTCCCGGGCCTCCTCCATCCGCACGAGGTCCGGGTGCAAGTGGCGCATCGCGCTGGTCTCGATCTCGCCGCCGTGGATGCCGTGGCGGCGCTCGGAGGCGGTGAACAGGTCGTCCGTCGCCGTGATGCCGCCCCAGCCGCAGCCGACCGCGAGCATGCCGAGCCGCACGCGCAGCGCGCGGATCACGATCTCCATCACCTGCGGCTGGCCGCCGTGGCTGTTGAGGATCAGCAGCCGGCGGCAACCCGCCCGGTGCACGCTCTCGGCGGTCTCGATCCAGAGGCGGGCCAGGGTCTCGTGGCTGAGGCTGAGCGTGCCGGGATAAGCCACGTGCTCGTCGGACTTGCCGATGGGCAGCATCGGCAGGACCAGGGCCGGCAGGTCGTCGGGCATCAGCGCCACCGCGCGGGCGACAATGCCGGCGTTGATCGCCGCATCCACCCGCACCGGCAGGTGCGGCCCGTGCTGCTCGACCGCGGCCACGGGCAGGATCGCCACCATGTCCGACCAGTCGAGCCGGGCGAACTCGGCCGTCGTCAGGTCCCACCACCAGCGCGAGGAGGCGCGCGCGCTCACGGAGCCTCCGCCGCCCGCAGGGCCGCGTCGGACCGCGCCAACTCCGCCTTGGCGATCTTGCCGGTGGGCGTCATCGGCAGCTCGGACACGACGACGACCGCGAGCGGCGCGAGGTCGTAGGGCACGCAGGCCGCGATGGCCGCCTTCAGGGCCGACCCGTCGAGACTCGCGCCGGGCTGCGGCATGGCGAAGGCGACGGGGCGCTGGCCGAGGGCGTCGTGCGCCACGCCGACCAGGGCCGCCTGCGCGACGCCGGCCTCCGCCATCAGGGCCTCCTCCACGTCGCGCGGATACCAGAGCCGGCCCGCGACCTCGACGAGCTCGGCCCGGCGGCTGCGCAGCGTCACGTGGCCGTCGGCGTCGAGGAGGCCGAGGTCGCCGGTGCGCAGGCGGCCGCCGCGCGTCGCCTCTTGCGTCTTCTCTGCCCTGTCCCAGTAGCCGGCCATGAAGCCGCCGGTCACGGTGATCTCGCCGATCTCGCCGGCCGGCAGCGCGCGGTCGTCGGGGCCGAGGATCGCCACCTCCTTGTCGGGCAGCGGCGGCCCGACCCGGCCGAGCTTGCCGTCGTCGGGCTCCAGCTCCGGGTAGCCGAGGCCGACGAAGCCGCCGAGCTCGCTCTGGCCGTAGCTCTCGACGAGCGGGAGCCGCATCGCGTCGCGCCACGCGGCCTTCAGCAGCGGCGGCACCGGCCCGCCGCCGGACAGGCCGAGGCGCAGGGCCGGCGGAGGCGCGCCGCGCCTGCGCGCTTCCCGCAGCACGTCGTCGAGGATCGGCGGGTTGGCCACCAGCATCGTCGCGCCGCGGCGCGCGAGCGCGTCGTAGCCGCCCTCCTGCGTCCAGAACCGCATCACGTTGATGCTCGCGCCCACCGCCAGCGGCGGCAGCAGGTTGGCGACGAGCTGGTAGGAGCTCGACAGGGCGGAGGGGCCGAACGACACGTCCGAGGAGCGCAGCCGCAGGCGCTCGCCGATGCAGCGGGCCGCGCGCACGGTCGGCTCGTGGGCGAGGCACGCGCCCTTCGGCCGGCCGGTGGTGCCGGAGGTGTAGGACAGGTGGGCGATGGCCGATTCGTCGCCGGGATCGGGGGGCGCCGGCAGGGCGGCGGCCAGCAGGTCGGGCAGCGGGAGCGCGCCGTCCTGGGCGCCGTCCATGCACAGGCGGTGGCGCACGCCGGTCGCTGCCGCGGCGGCGGCGACCTGCGCCTCCATGTCGTGGGTGTAGATCACGACGCTCGGGGTATGGTCGGCGAAGTAGTCGGTCAGCTCGTCGGCGAACTTCACGTTGACCAGTGCCGCGATCGCCCCGATGCGCCACGCGCCGAGCATCGCCACGACGTAGTCGAGCCCGTTGTGGGCGAAGACGGTGACGCGGTCGCCCTTGCGCACGCCGAGGTCGTGGAGCGCGCCGGCCATCCGCTCCATGGCGTCGACGGCCCCCGCGTAGGTCAGCCCGCGGTCGCGGTCGACCCAGTGGAAGGCCGGGCGGTCCGGGTGCCGCTCGGCGCCCAGCGTCACGAGGCGGTGCATCAGCATGGGGCTTCCTCCGATCTCATACCAGTGGCCCTTGATGCTGACGCCTCAAGGGCCGCCCGCCGCACGGGCGGCGACGCGCGTTCGCGCTTGCCAGCGGCCGATCGCCGAAAGCGGCAATGTATACGGCCATTGGTCTCAAAGACCCGCCATGCGCGCGCGCACCGTGCCGAGGAAGGCGCGGCGCTTCGCGTCGGTGGCGACGTTCATGTGGTAGAGCGCGAGGTAGTCGGCCCGCGCGCGCGCCGCCGCGAACCAGCGCAGGTAGCGGGTCACGAGGCGCCGCGGCGGATCGGACATCGCGATCGCCGTCCAGCGCGGCCGGCCGTAGGTGACGATGCCGACGATCCGCCCGATGTTGTCGAGCGTCGGGCGGACGTGGCGCGGGTCCGAGAGGTCGAAGGCGACGCCCGGCATCATCAGGCGGTCGACGAAGCCCTTCAGCATCGCGGGCGGCCCGAAGCACCACGTCGGGAACTGCAGCACCAGCACGTCGGCCGCCTTGAGGCGGGCGACGTAGTCCTCCAGCCCGTCCCGGTTGCGCGCGACGTCGTGGTAGTGGCGGCGCCCCTCCGCGGTGAGGACCGGGTCGAAGCCCTCCGCGTAGAGGTCGAGGAGGTCCACCCGGTGGCCGGCCTCGGCGAGGCCCGCCAGCGCCGCCGCGCGGATCGCCCCGTGGAAGCTCTCGGCCAGCGGGTGGCAGTAGACGTAGAGGACGGATCGCGGGGCGCTCATGCGGGCGTGAAGGTCCGCATCTTGCCCGGGTTCATCAGCCCGCGCGGATCGACCGCCCGCTTGAAGCCGAGCTGGTCGACCTCGGCCCGCTTGTGGCGGGTGCCGTCCTCCAGGGTGTAGACGTGCGGGTTGGCGATCCAGACGCCGCGCGCCTCGTGCGCGGCGATGATCGCGTTCAGGCGCTCGGGCGTCGTGAACTTGAGCAGCGGGAGGCCGGCGTAGGTCAGTTGCCCGGCGAACTCGATCAGCTCCAGGTGGATGACGATCTCGTCGGGAAACAGCGCCGCCATCTCGGCGACGCTCTCCATGAGCCGGTCGGCCGGGTGCAGGCTCTGGAGGTAGGTCCAGGAGCGGTCGGTCTTGAGGACCTGAAGCGTCGTGTGGTTCCAGGTGTACTCGTAGAGCGGGACGCTGCCCGGCGCATCGTCGAGGGGCCGCTCCAGCGTGATCCGGCCGCCGCCCGCGGCGATCCGCGCCCGGAAGGCGGGCAGCGTCTCCTCCGAGATCATCGCGATCAGGATCGCCTGCCCCTCGGGGCAGACATTCTTGAGCGGCGTGAACCATTGCGGCAGCGGCCACGCGATCGGCGTGATGAGCTTCTTGCCGATCGCCGCGTCCTGTCCGACGGCCAGCCCGCACGCGGCCGCCGCCAGCACGTCGTCGAACACCGCGACGACGTCGATCCAGGGCCGGACCGGCGCCAGCGGCATCTCCAGCGCCGTGATGATGCCGGTGGTGCCGTAGGCGTGCGCGACGCCGTTCACCGCGTCCCCGGTCAGTTCGAGCACGCGCGGCTCGGGCTCCAGCGTCACCACGCGGGCGGCGCGGATGTTGCCGCGCTCGCGCAACTGCCCGTACCTGACCGAGCCGATCCCCCCCGAGCCCCCGGCGACGAACCCGCCGATGCTCGCCGTGCGCTTGGTCGAGGGATGCATGCGCTGCTCGAACCCGCTCGGGCGCAGGGCCTCGTCGAGCTTGTTCATGCGGATGCCGGGGCCCGTGCGGACAACCTCGCCGCGCTGCCATTCGACGGTATCGAGACCGGACACGTCGAGGACGACACCCCCGTGCAGCGGCACGGCCTGCCCGTAATTGCCGGTGCCGCCCCCGCGCAGGGTCAGCGGCACGCCGTGGCGGGCGCAGGCGCCAGCCACGGCGACGACCTCGGCCTCGCTTGCCGCCTCCGCCAGGATGTCGGCCGACAGCCCGTTCAGCTCCGCGTCGAGGATGGGCGAGTACCAGAAGAAGTCGCGCGAGCGCTTCCGCACGCGGGCCGGGTCCTCGACCAGGACGACGCGGCCGGCGAGGTCGGCCTTCAGGGCGGCCAGGGTCTCGGGCGAGGGGCGCGCGTGCCCGTCCTTCGCAGCCTGGGTCATGTCAGGGCCTCGCCGTGAGGTTCATGGAGGTTTGCAGCTTCGACATGACGTACGCGCCGGCGTTGACCGGCTCGAAGCGCGCCGGGTTCCCGGCATCGCAGCAGCTCGGCAGGCAGGCGACCTCCGCGCTCTCGTTCGGCCCGGTGAAGGCGACCATCGACAGCCGCGCCGTCGAGCCCGTGAGCCCGCGGTCCGGGTTGGAGACGCGGTGCAGCGTCGAGCGCCAGCGTTCGTTGGTCCAGCGCGACATGAGATCCCCGACGTTGATCACGAAGGAATTCGGCACGATGCCGGCCTCGTGCCACCGGCCCTCGCGGTCGGCGACTTCGAGGCCGCCCGGGGATGCGTCCTGACGGAGGATGGTCAGGCCGCCGTAATCGTGATGCGCGCCGTAGCGCAACTGGCCCGGGGCGGGCGGCTCCGGCTGATCGGGATAATGAACGAAGCGCAGGACGAGCGAGGGGTCGTCGTACCACGGCGCGAAGTAGTCCTCGGGCAGATCGAGCCCGAGCGCCGACAGCGCCGTGAGCCGGCCCGACAGCTCCACGATCGCGCGCGTCCACGCCTCAACGAGGCCGCGGAGTTCCGGCGGCGCGGACGGCCAGACGTTGGGCCTGCCGGTCCCTCCCTCGCGATGCGGCGCGGTGAACACGAGCGCCTCGCACAGGTCGCTCGGCGTTTCCCCCGCGAGCGTCCTGGCGACGCTCTCGATGCCCATCGGCAGGTAGCCGCGCCCCTTCGTCTTCTCGGGGGGGCTGTCGCGCAGCTTGGTTTCGACGGCCTGCGCGAAGTAGCGCTTCATGGCGTCGTAGACGTCGGTGGCGAGCCGCTCCGGAACGCCGTGACCGACCACCACCGCGAAGCCGGTCGTCTCGAAGGCGTGGCCGAAGGCGCGCCCCACCGCCTTCCGGGCCGCGGCGTCGCCCGACGCGAAGGGCGCGATGTCGACGATCGGCAGGTCCATCCTCGTCATGATCGGCTCCTCCCGGTCCTCAGCGCTTGCCGAGGAAGTCGAGCGTGTAGGCCTGTCGCACGTCGAGGGAGGCCGGATACACCCCGGCCTTGGCCATGACGTCGAAGAAGGACTTCCAGCGCGCGTCGGTCATCGCGCCGAGGCCGAGCGCGGCGGCGTCGCCGCCGTCGACGAGCCCGCGCTTCTTCATCTGGTCGATCTTGAACCGGAACAACTCCTCGCCCCCGGTCGGCACGATCTCCAGGATCGCCTTCATGGCCGGCGTCGGGTCGCCGCTCATGCACGCCTCCCAGCCCTTGCGGCTGGCGTCGACGAAGGCTTGCACCGTCTTCCGGTGGGCGGCGATGTAGGCCTCGGTCGCGAAGATCGAGGTGGCGTAGTTGTCGTAGCCGTAATCGGCGAGCAGGACGGAGACCGGCGGCTCCGGCAGCGCCTTGCCCAGCAGCGCGGCGTCCTCCGTGATGTAGCCCTGCTGGACGGCGCGCTTGTCGGCCAGGAACGGGGCTGCGGAGTAGGCGAACGGCCGCAACTGCTCGTCGTCGAAGCCGTAGCGCGCCTTCAGGAACTGCCAGAACTCGTTGCGCGAGAACCCGCCGACCATGATCGGCCGGCCCTTGAGATCGGCCAGCGTCGAGACGCCCTGGCCGGGATGGGCGACGAGGGTCTGCGGGTCCTTCTGGAAGAAGGCCGCGACCGTCCGCGCCTTGATCCCTCTGTTGACGAGGTTGAGCGTCGTGAAGCTCGACCCCATGCCCATGTCGAGCTCGCCCGAGGCGACGAGCAGGGGCATGTTCACGTTGGGGTTGCCGGGCCGAAGCTCGACGTCGAGCCCGGCCTTCTCGTAGAGGCCGGTGGCCTTGGCCTGGAAGAAGCCGCAATGCTCGGCCTCCGGCACCCAGTTGAGGCCGTAGGAGACCTTGTCGAGGGCGAGGGATGGGCAGGCCGCGAGCGTCCAGAGCGCGACGGAGACCGCTGCGGTACGCCTGCTCGCGCCCACCCTCCGATGCGACACGAGGGCCGATGCGCGTGAAACCAAGCCGGCGGACAATGCCCTCGCCGGGCTGAACCTCGTGGATCGCATCCGTACCCTCCACCCTGTGTCTGACACTTGGCGAAACCACACTTGGCAAGATCGTACTTGGCGGAACCAAGCTTGCCGAAACTGCGCTCGGCGAGACGCACAACCTGCTTCGGTGGCGGCTCGGGAACATCCAGGCGGCGCAATCAGGGGCCTGGAGCCGCGATCCGTTTCGACGCGATCGGGCGCGGCCCTAGGCAGCCCGGGTGAGGCGGACCATCTCTGCCAAATGCTCGCTGACGGACAGCGGCGCGTAGCGCGGGCTCTCTCCGGCCCGCAGGCAGGTCGGAACGGTCTGTGAGACATAGTCGCCTCGTCCATCGAAGAAGAACGGAACCGAGTAGCGCTCGCGGCCCGAGCGATTGATGACGCGATGAACGGTCGATCGGTACAGGCCGTTGGTCCAGCGCGGCATCAGATCGCCCAGATTGACGACGAATGCGCCCGGTAGCGGAGGCGCCTCGATCCATCCGTCGCCTTCCTTCACCTGCAGGCCGCCGACCTCGTCCTGCAACAGGATGGTGATCGCGCCCCAGTCCGTGTGGGCTCCGGCCCCGCGCGCGTCCGCACCGGCTTCGGCGGGCTGGGGCGGGTAATGCAGCAGCCTCAGACTGGCGATGGAATCCACGAAGCAGGCGTCGAAATAGGTCTCCTCGACCTCGAGCGACAGCGCGATCGTGCGCATGATCGTGCCGGCGAGGTCCAGCATCCTCGCGTAGTAGCCCTCGACCCGCTCCCGCCAGCCCGGAAGATGCGCCGGCCAGACATTGGGCCCATGGTGCGACCAGCGCGCCTGGACGCGCCAGTCGTCGGCTGGAAGGTCGAGCCCGACCATGAAGCCTTCCTTCAGATCCGCCTGGGCACCCGCTTCGAGCCTCTGCCCGCGCAGTCTCTCGTAGCCGCGGCCGGCGAGGGACAGGTCCGACGACACGGCGCGCTTCTCATGCTCGGCCCGTGCGAAGAAGGTCTCGGCGGCCGCGAGGATGTCGTCGGTCGCCTCGCGGGGGATGCCCGTGTGGGTCGCATAGAAGAAGCCGTTGTGGATGCAGGCGGCGCGCAGGGCCGAGGCGACCTGCTTGCGCTCGGCAGGGTCCGGCGATTTGGCGAGCGAGAAATCGATCAGGGGCAATTGGCTCATCGCATCATCCTCACGGGACGGCAGGGCGGGCTCGGGGGGCTCATGCGTCGTTCGCCCGTCGGGCGCGGGCCTGCGGCTCCCCTCGTCCGCCAGCGGCTGGAGGACGCCGTCCCGGGGGACAGGCCGCACGGCCGCCCTGGGCCGGCCGCCGCGGTCAGCGCCGTCGCGAGACGCCTCATCAGGCCACCTGCTCGTGCGGCATCAGGGTCGGCGCGCTCGGCACCGAGACCGCGGGCACCGTCTCCGCGACCTCCTCCTCGCCGTGCTCGCGCAGGAGCGCGAGCAGGCGGCGGCGCATGATCATACCGGGCCGATCGGAGGGCATGTGGCTCTCGACCTTGCGGCCCATGTCGACGGTGGCGTCCGGGTCGGTCGATTCGAGGATGTCGCGGTCCTCCTCGACGATCACCGCGTCCCAGGCGATCAGCGCCTCGGTCGAGCAATCCGCCTCCGTGTCGTTGCGGTAGAGGATCTGCGCGAGGCGGATGGTGCCGTCGTCGATGGGGGTCGCCGAGTTGAAGATGATGTGGCGCAGGCCCGACGGGTATTCGATGTCGAGCCGGCGGCAGAACGGCATGAACCACTTGTTGCGCATGTGGCGCTTGGTGGTGGGCTCCGTGGTCCCCGAGATGCGGTGGGCCATGGGCGGGTTGGCGATGGTGATGAGCGTCTCCGCCTCGAAGCCGTAATCGGTCTCGGTGATCTCGTACTTCTCCGGGATCGGCTGGTCGATCTGGCCGAAGGTGTTCTGGTGGACGAACGCGAAGTGCGCGTTGTCGAACGAGTTCTCCATCAGCCGCAGCGGCGAGGTCTTCCAGATGTCGTGGAACTGCTGGATGCGGCGGTAGCCGGGCATCGTGTCCTCGGGGATCACAGGGATGTCCGCGTAGGGCTCCTCCAGGCAGACCCAGGCGTAGCCGTAGCGGGCTTGGCAGTGGTAGGACCGCACGGCGAGCCGGGGCACGACCTGCTCGGGGGTGAATTGCGGGATGCGGGCGAGCGCCCCCGAGCGGTCGTAGGACCAGCCGTGGTAGCCGCACACGATCAGGCCGGCCTCGCACCGGCCCTTGGAGAGCTTGGCCGTGCGATGGCAGCAGCGGTCCATCAGCGCCGCCGGCTCGCCTTCGCCGTCGAGGAACAGCACGATCCGCTCGCCCATCAGCGTGAACGGCTTCGGGCCGTCCTGGAGATCGGTGATGCGCAGGGTCGCGTACCAGTAGTGGCGCCAGAGCTTCTGTCGGGTGGTCAGCATGCAAAGTCTCCTTCGATGATGCCCGGCGTGAAGCCCTCCGGCACGGTGGTGGACGCGCTCACGCGCGTTCGACGTTCCCCCAGGAGCCGAGCGCGAGGCGGCTCAGCCCGCTCATGGCGAGGAACAGGAGGATGCCGGCGGCCGTGATCAGCGACAGCGCGGCGAACATGCGCGGGATGTCGAGCTGGAAGCCGGCCTGGAGGATCTCGTAGGCCAGCCCCGCGCTGCGCCCGCCGGTGCCGGCGACGAACTCCGCCACCACCGCGCCGATCAGCGCCAAGCCCGAGGAGATGCGCAGGCCCGCGAAGAAGTAGCCCAGCGCGCTCGGGATGCGCAGGCGCAGGAGCGTCTGGAGGCGGCTCGCCCGGTAGACCCGCATCAGGTTGACGAGGCCCGGATCGACGCTGCGCAGGCCCACCGTGGTGTTCGAGATGACGGGGAAGATCGCGATGATGGTCGCGCAGATCACCAGCGCGACCTGCGTGTCGCGCACCAGGATGATGATCAGCGGCGCCACCGCGACGACGGGCGTCACCTGGAGCATCACGGCGTAGGGGAAGAAGCCGCGCTCGATGAAGCGGCTCTGCACGAACAGGAAGGCGACGAGGGTGCCCAGCACCGTCGAGGCCAGGAACGCGATCAGCGTCACCCGCAGGGTGCTCCACAGCGCCCGCAGCAGGTCGGGGCCGTTCTGACCGAGCGAGGCGGCGACGGCGGAGGGCGCCGGGAACAGGTACTCGGGGATCGCGAAGCCCCGGCAGACCAGTTCCCACAGGCCGAGCGCGCAGATCCCGACGACGACGGGCGGCATGATCGCCTGGAAGCGGGGCGAGCGGGCGAGCGGCGTCATCGGACGGCGGCAGCGGTCGTCGGATCGCTCGCCAGCGACGCCTCGGTCAGGATCGTCGAGAGCTGCTTGCAGGATTCCGCGAAGCGCGGGCTCCGGCGGAAGGCGTCCCCGCGCGGGTGCGGCTCGTCGATCGTGATCTGCGAGAAGATGCGGCCGGGCCGCGCGGCCATCACCACGATGCGGGTGGACAGGAACACCGCCTCGTAGATCGAGTGGGTCACGAACAGCACGGTGAGCGAACGGCGCCACCACAGATCGACGAGGTCGGCGTCGAGCCGGTTGCGGGTGAATTCGTCGAGCGCGCCGAAGGGCTCGTCCATCAGGAGCAGGTTCGGCTCGGTGACGAGGCCGCGGGCGATGGCAGCCCTCATGCGCATGCCGCCGGAGAGCTGACCCGGGTACTGCCTGCCCTGCCGTCCGAGGCCGACGAGGTCGAGGGCGGCCTGCACCCGGGGGGCGGCGTCGGCCCTCGAAACGCCCGCGAGGTCGAGGGGCAGGCGCACGTTGCCCGCGATGCGCAGCCACGGCATCAGGGTCGCGTCCTGGAACACGACCGACATGCCCCGGCCGGCGGCGCCGACGCGGTCGAAGCCGCCGCGCCACCACAGCAGGCGCCCGTCGCTCGGTTCGTTCAGGTTGGCGACCAGCGAGAGCAGGGTGCTCTTGCCGCAGCCGGACGGACCGATCAGCGACAGGAACTCGCCCTCGCGCACGGTCAGGTCGATGGGCGCGAGGGCGCGGGTGCCGTCGGGAAACACCTTCTCCGCCGAGAGCACCTCGACGGCCGGCGCCGCGTCGGCGGCGGGCCGCGTCATCCGCTCGAATGCCGAGGACGCGGCGGGCGCCGCGAAGCGCCTTGCTTGCAGCAGGGCCGACATCGCGCCCTCATTCGGCCTTGGCGGTGAGCACGGGCATGAAGTCGAGGCTGTAGGCCTTGTGCCAGTCGGTGCCCGCCTTGAGGAGGCCGGCCTCCACGAGGTAGTCGTAGCTCGCCTTCCAGCGCGCCTCGGTCATGGTCCCGATCGGCACGTTCTCGTCGCCGCCGAGAACCTTCAGCGCCCGCATCTTCTCGATGCCGAAGGCGATCTGGCCGTCGCTCATCTTCGGGTTCTGCGCCTTGATCAGGGCGTTGGCCGGGCCCGGGTCGCTCATGTAGCCCTTCCAGCCCTCCATCGAGACGGCCACGAAGCGACGCATCACGTCGGGCCTGCTCTCGACCATCTTCCGCGTGGTCACGATGGTCGTGCCGTAGGGCGGGTACCCGTCCTTGGCGAACAGGTAGAAGTTCACCGGCGTGCCCTTCTCCTGGGCCTGGTACGGCTCGGAGGACGGGTAAGCTTGCTGGACGGTGGCCTGATCGGCGAAGAACGGCTGCAGGTTGAAGGTGTAGGCGCGGACCTGGGAGTCGGTGAGCGCGTACTTCTTCTTGAGCCAGGGCCACCACGTGGTCATGCCGGACGCGGAGACCAGGATGGTCTTGTCCTTGACCCCGGCGAGGCTCTTCACGTCCGCGTGGGTCATCATGCCCTGAAGGTCGTACTGAAACGAGGCCGCCACCGTGACCGCGGGCAGGCCCTTCTCGACCGCCTGGAGCACCTGGATGTCGTAGCCCAGGATCGCGTCGGCCTCGCCCGCGAGCAGGAGCTGCATGCCGTTGACCTGCGGTCCGCCCATGCGCACCTCGACGTCGAGGCCGGCCTTCTCGTAGAGGCCGGTGGCCACGGCCTGGTAGAAGCCGCCGTGCTCGGCCTGCGCGTACCAGTTTGTCAGGAGCACGACCTTCTCGGCGGCCGAGGCCGGCGCGGCCAGCGCGAGGGCGGCGCCCGAGACTGCCGCCGCGAGCAGGTACCGCCGGTGCGGGCGGCGGCGCGCGGGGGCGATGCTGATCGTCGGCATGTCAGGACCTCTCCCCTTCGCGGCCCGCGATGGCCGCGGCTTCACGCGAAGCATGGGCCGTGCCGGAACCGGGCATGGCGGGATTCAAACCCTGTTGAGCGCTGCTTGAAAAGCATCAATTTCCGCTCATCCTGCGCGCAGAATGCGCGCGCTGCATCGATCCTGTGCCTCTGCCTAATCGTAACGCTCGGGGTTCCGGGCGACGGGCCGCGCGCCGGCGCCGTCCTGGAGCGAGGGGTCGCGGACGGCCGGCAAGGTCCGCTTAGCAAGGTCCGATTGGCAAGGTCCGCTTGGCAAGATCCCTGCAACCGCGTGTCGGCCGCGAGCCGGCCGAGCGCGACCGAGGGACGCCGGATCTCATGCTGCATCATCGCCTGCTGGGCTACCTCGACGAGGTCGCCCGCAGTGGATCGATCCGCCGGGCGGCCGCCCGGCTCAACGTCGCGTCGAGCGCGGTCAACCGCCAGATTCTGTCCCTCGAGGCGCAGATGGGCACGCCCCTGTTCGAGCGCCTTCCCCGCGGCCTGCGCCTCACCGCCGCCGGCGAGGTGTTGATCCGCCACGTGCGGGAGACCCTCACGGCGCAGGAGCGGATGATGGCCCAGGTCGCCGCGCTGAAGGGCCTGACCCGGGGCCAAGTGACGATCGCCACGATGGGGAGCCTCGCCGTGGGCGTGCTCGCCGGCGTGATCCGCGCGTTCCGCGAGAGCCATCCCCGCATCGTCGTCAAGGTTCTGGTCCTGCCCGTGGACGCCATCGGCGCCGCCCTCGTGTCGGGGGAGGCCGACCTCGCCCTGGCCTACCGGCTGCCACCCAACCCGCGGATGCGCTGCATCGCCGCGTTCGAGCACCGCCTCGGGGCCGTGATGGCGCCGGGCCACCCCCTCAGCGGCCGCTTCCACGTGCGCATGGTCGAGTGCCTGGACTACCCCCTCGTCGTGGCCGACCGCTCGATGACCCTGCGCGACGTGATCGAGCGTCTCGTGCCCGAAGGCGCGAGCCTCTCGCCCGCGGTCGAGACCAACTCGATCGAGTTGATGAAGCAGTTGGCGCAGGCGCCGCCCCACGTCACCTTCGTGAACCTGTCGGACGTCGGCGAGGAGATCGGCCGCGGGGTGCTCGCCTTCACCCCCCTCAGCGATGCCCGCGCCACCACCCAGACGGCGTGCCTGATGCAGCGCGCCCGCTCGGCCCTCGACGGCCCCGCCCACCTCGTGGCCATCCGCATCGCGGCCGCCTTCGAGACGTACGGCGCCGGCGACTGACGCCTCCCCCGCACCGCCCCGAACCCGCCGAAGGTCCTGCCATGACCCAGCCCCGCTTCGCCCTGCCCGAGACGACGGCCTACGCGCTGCGCAACGCCCGCGTGCCGCGCGCCTTCCTCGGGGGGCCTGCGCCGGAGGGCGCGGAGGCCGACGCCGACGGCGGCGTGCTCCTCGACATCACGGTCGAGGCGGGCCGCATCGCGCGCCTCGCAGGGGCCGGGGGCGGGGCGC
Source organism: uncultured Methylobacterium sp. (assembly GCF_964242245.1). Taxonomy (NCBI): domain Bacteria; kingdom Pseudomonadati; phylum Pseudomonadota; class Alphaproteobacteria; order Hyphomicrobiales; family Methylobacteriaceae; genus Methylobacterium; species uncultured Methylobacterium sp. The sequence goes on from NZ_CAXTBY010000006.1 coordinate 65,352, forward strand.
CGGACTGTCCCGCCGTCGACCTCGCGGGGCGCCACGCGTGGCCGCGCCTCGTCGATGCGCACGCCCACCTCGACAAGGGCCACAGCGTCGCGCGCACGCCCAATCCCGACGGCGATTTCCCGGGCGCGCGGGACGCCACGACGGAGGATCGGACGCGCCACTGGGACGCGGAGGATCTGCGCCGCCGCATGGCGTTCGGGCTCGCCTGCGCCGAGGCGCACGGGGTGGCCGCGATCCGCACCCACCTCGACAGCCAGGAGGGCGGTCCCCTGCGCGATCAGGCCGCCGTCACCTGGGCGGTCTTCCGGGAGATGCGCGCGGCCTGGGCCGGGCGGGTCGTGCTCCAGGGCGTCGGGCTGACCCCGATCGACGCCTACGCCACCCCGTACGGGGCCCGGCTCGCCGACCTCATCGCGGGCTCCGGCGGCCTGCTCGGCGGTGTGACCCGCCCGACCGGCGGCCTGCACGGCGGGGCACTGGCCGAGATCGACGCCCTCCTCGACGCCCTCTTCCGCTTGGCCAAGGCGCGGGACCTCGACGTCGACCTGCACGTCGACGAGACCGGCGACCCGGCGGCGGCCTCCCTCGACGCGGTCGCCCGCGCGACCCTCCGCCACGGCTACGAGGGCCGCGTCACCTGCGGCCACTGCTGCAGCCTCGCCGTGCAGCCGCCGGAGGTCGCCGCCGCGACGATCGCGCGGGTGGCGCGGGCCGGCATCCGCATCATCACGCTGCCCACCGTCAACATGTACCTTCAGGACCGCGCCCGCGGGCGCACGCCGCGCTGGCGCGGCACGGCGCCCGTGCAGGAACTGCTCGCCGCCGGCGTGGCGGTGGCGATGGCCGGCGACAATTGCCGCGACGCCTTCTATGCCTACGGCGACCACGACGTGCTCGACACCTTCCGCGCGGGCGTGCGCATCCTGCACCTCGACCATCCCCTCGACCGCGCCCCCGCCCTGGTCGGGCCGGTGCCGGCCGCGATCATGGGGCTGCCCGAGGCCGGAACGATCCGCACGGGCGGGCCCGCCGACCTGATCCTGCTGCCCGCCCGCAGCCTCAACGAGGTGATGGCCCGGCCCCATCCCGACCGGATCGTGCTCGCCCGCGGCCGGCGCGTCGCCGCAGCACCCCCTCCCTACGAGGCGCTGACCGGCGAGGTCGCGCCCTGGTAGGGCGTCCCGGGGAAGGCACCGTCGGGCCCGATGGAGGCTCGCGCCTCAACCGACGAGGCGCAGGGCCATGCCGTAGATGTCCGTCAGGAGGCAGGTCCGGTGGTCGACGAGGTTGATGTCGGCGAGTTCCAGGTTGAAGAAGCTGCGCACCTCGCCCTCGGGGAAGAGCGGACCGGCGTGCCACGCGCCGCGATGGAGCATCACGGCAACGTCCCCGGGGATGCGGAAGGCGCGGATGTCGGCGAGCGCCGGTTCGGCCGCCGGGTCGTCCAGGCCCTCGGGCGGGGCCACCGCCACCACCCACGTCCCGCCGCCGACGGCGGCCAGGGTCTGCGTGACCCGGCGATGGCGGGTGATCCCGCCGACGGTCAGGCCGCGGCCGGGGATCGGCATGATGTAGAAGCGCGGCGTGCCCTCGCTCAGCACGAGCCGGGCGTCGCCGGGGCCGAAGGGGGTGCCGTCCGCGCCGGCCTCGATCACCGTGCCGAGCGGTCGTGCGTGTCCTCGAAATCGGCGACGGCGGCGCGCGATCGGTCGCTCATCGCGGATGTGCCTGTGTTGCCAGACGAAACCGGTTGCGCGATGCTGGCCCGCGGACCGGACCGGGCGCCGTCGAGACGGTCCCAGAGGCGGTTGTAAGGAACAGGCCCATGCGCGCGGCGCCCCTCCCCGATCCGGTGACCCGCGATCTCTGGCACCCGATCGCCGCGATCGGGGACCTCCGCCCCGGCGTCGCCGCGGCCACCCTTCTGCTCGACCGGCCGGTCTCCTACGCGGTGGACGCGGACGGCTCGGCCGCGGCCTGGGAGGCGCGGGCCGACCTGCCCGCGGGCGGCCCCGTCACGGCGTCGGCCGTCGCGCCGGCGCTGCCGACCCGCGTGGCCTACGGCTATCTCTGGACCTGCCTCGGCACGCCCGCGGCCGCGCTGTTCCCGATCCCGGAATACGCCGAGCCCGACCGGCGCAACGTCGCGGCGGCCTCCATCGGCGTGAACGTCTCGGCCCCGCGCGCCATCGAGAACTTCCTCGACATGGGGCACTTCCCCTACGTCCACACCGGCATCCTCGGCGCCGAGCCGCACACGGAGGTGAAGGAGTACGACGTCGCGATCGCGCAGGATCGGGACGAGATCCTCGCCACGCGCTGCCGCTTCTTCCAGCCGATGTCGTCCACCGTGGCCGAGGGCGGGATGGAGGTGGAGTACGTCTACCGGGTGCCGCACCCGTTCTGCTCGGTGCTCTACAAGTCGAGCGCCCTCGATCCGGCGCGGATGGACGTCATCGCGCTGTTCGTCCAGCCGATGGGGCAGGAGCGCGTCCGCGCCCACATGATGCTGAGCCTCCTCGACGACCGGAACGACGACACCGTCATCCGCCGCTTCCAACTGATGATCTTCGGGCAGGACAAGCCGATCCTGGAGAACCAGTTTCCCAAGCGCCTGCCCCTCGATCCCCGCGCCGAGACGCCGATCCGCGCCGACAAGTCGGCCATCGCCTACCGGCGCTGGCTCGCGGCCAAGGGGATCACCTACGGCACCATCCCCGCCGCCGCCTGACCCACGCGAGGGAGGAGACGCCGTGAGCCCCGACCCCTGGCACCCGATCGCCGCCTGCACGGACCTGCCGTTCCGGCACGTGTTCCACGGGCAGCTCCTCGGGCAGGAACTCGCGGTCTGGCGGGCCGACGACGGCCACGTCAACGTCTGGGAGAACCGCTGCCTGCACCGCGGCGTGCGCCTCTCCATCGGCGTCAACGACGGCCGCGAACTCGCCTGCCAGTACCACGGCTGGCGCTACGCCAACCGGACGGCGGGCTGCACCTACATCCCGGCCCACCCGGCCGACGCGCCCGCCCGGACCATCGCCAACCGCACGTTCCCGGCGCGGGAGCGCTACGGCCTCGTCTGGGCGGCCCTCGGCCCCGGGGGCGCCGTGCCCGAGCATCCGGGACTCGACGCCCCGGCGCGCCTCGTCCTTCGGGCGATTCCCGTCGACGCGGCGCCCGAGCGCGTCCTCGCGCACCTGCGGGGCTACGCCTTCCAGCCGAACGGCGACCTCGGCGGGACGGGCGCGGATGTCGCCGTCGAGGGGCAGGACGCCGCCTCGGTGAGCCTGCGCGCACGCTCGGGCGCGCACGAAACGCGGGCCGTGCTCCTCGTCCAGCCGGTCGATGGCGGCCGCGCGGTCATCCGCGGCGTCCTCGACGCGGGCGCTGAGGCGCGCGACCGGATCGCGATCCTGCGCCACCACGACGCCCGGCTCTCGGCCCTGCGCGAGCGGATCGAGGCCGAGGCGGCGCGGGCGCCCGCCCCGGTGCCGTTCGAGCCCGTCTACGCCCGCGTCGCGCCCGAACTCGCCGAGATGCCGGCACTCGCCGCCCCCGGCCGCCGCCCGGCGCTCCGGGTCCAGGTCGCGCGCAGGTGGGCGGCGGCCGAGGGCGTCGCGGGCTTCGAACTGCGGCCGATCGACGGGCTGCTGCCCGCCCCCCAGCCGGGCGCGCACATCGACGTCCACCTGCCGAACGGGCTGGTGCGTCCGTACTCCCTCGTCAACGGGCCGGGCGAGACCGCCGCCTACGTCATCGGCGTCAAGCGCGCGGCGGCCTCGCGCGGCGGCTCGCAGTGCCTGCACGAGGCCGTGCGCGCGGGCGACGTGCTCGCCATCTCCGAGCCGCGCAACAACTTCCCGCTGCGGCGCGACGCGGTGCGGACGCTGCTCGTCGCCGGCGGGATCGGGATCACGCCGCTGCTGGCGATGGCGCAGACCCTGGTCCACGGCGGGCACGCCTGCGAACTGCACCACTTCGCGTCCGGTCCCGAGGGACTGGCGTTCCCCGAGCGCCTCGCCGCCCTGGGAGACGCCCACATCCCCCATCTCGGCCTCGACCCGGAGGAGACCGCGGCGCGGCTCGCCGCCCTGCTGGCCGCGTACCGGCCCGGCCTGCACGTCTACCTGTGCGGGCCGCCGCCGATGCTCGAGGCGGCCCGGAGCATCGCGGCGCGGGCCGGGTGGCCCGAGGCGGCGGTGCACGCCGAGTACTTCGAGAACACGACGCGGCTCGACGCCGGCACCAGCTTCGAGGTGGCGCTGGCGCGCTCGGCCCTCACCCTCACCGTGCCGGCCGGCCGCACGATCCTCGACGTCGTCCGCGCCCACGGCATCGACCTGCCGTCCTCCTGCGAGCAGGGCGCCTGCGGCACCTGCCGCGCCACGCTCATCGCGGGCGAGCCCGACCACCGGGACGTCTACCTGAGCGCGGCCGAGCGCGCAGAAGGCGCGATCATCACCTGCGTCTCGCGGGCGCGCTCGGGCCGCCTCGTCCTCGACCTGTGAGGGGGGCGCATGCTCACGCTGCACGACTACGAGCTGTCCGGGAACTGCTACAAGCTGCGCCTGTTCCTGGCCCTCCTCGGCCTCGCCTACCGGACGGTGCCGGTCGATTTCTACCCCGGCGCCGAGCACCGGTCGGCCCGGTTCCTGGCGCTCAACCCCCTCGGGCAACTGCCCGTAATCGAGGATGACGGGCTCGTCCTGCGCGACGCGCAGGCGATTCTCGTGTACCTGGCCGCGCGCTACGACCCGTCCGGCCGCTGGTACCCGCGCGACGACGCGGCCCTGCTCGGGCGGGTCGGCGCGTGGCTGGCCTTCGCCGAGGCGCTCAACGGCACCGCCGCGGCCGCGCGGCTGCACGAGGGCTTCTTCCTCGACGTCGACGCGCCCCGCGCGCGGGCGGGCGCGCACCGCCTGTTCCGCGTCCTCGACCAGCACCTCTGGTTCGGCGAGGCCGAGGGGCGCGACTGGCTCTGCCCGGGCGCGCACCCGACCATCGCCGACATCGCCTGCTTCCCGGCGGTCGTCCTGTCGGAGGAGGGCGGCGTCCCGCGCCAGGACTACCCGGCGATCCGGCGCTGGACCGACCGGGTGAAGCGCCTGCCCGGGTTCGTCGTCATGTCCGGCGTCTTCCCCGCCGGACCCGGCCGCGCGGCATGAGCGACGGGCGCGATCGGAGCGGCTGCGGAACCGCCGGGGCGCGGGTGGGCTCATCCCCTCAGGGGGCGGTCAGCACGCGGCGGCACGCCTCGCGTCGGGCCAGCGCACATAGGCCGATCGGGAGCCGTCGCGGTTCATGAGGGAGCGCCCTCCCGAGGGAAGCGTCGGGGCGCCTGCGCAGCGCTTGAGATCGCCGATCCGGCGCGCAACACATCAATACATGCTCATGCGTTGAGGCAATGACGGGTGCCGCCGCTGTCCCAGGAACAGGTGAGGGACGTGGCCGAGGTGTTCAGGCTGCTCGGCGAGCCGAACCGTCTGCGGATCGTGCTGGCCTGCCTGGATGAGCCGCAGGGCGTCGGCGGGATCACCGAAGCCCTCGGTCTCTCGCAGTCGCTGACCTCGCACCATCTGCGCCTGCTGCGGACCGCGCGCCTCCTGCGCGCGGCGCGGCAGGGCCGGCACGTGGCCTACGCCATCGACGACGATCACGTCGGCGACGTCCTGCGCACCATGATCGCCCACCTCACCGAACCGCACGAGCATGCCCACGCCTCGGCTGCGCAGGCAGCCGGGAACCCCAACGAGCCGGAAGGAGAGAAGCGATGACGAGCGTCGGTGTCGAGATGGTGAAGTGCGCCTGCACGGACTGCGTCTGCGTGGTCTCGCTGACCAAGGCGGTCAGGCGCGGCGAGAAGGCCTACTGGTGCGACGCGTGCGCGGACGGTCACACGGATCACGCCGGATGCGATCACGCCGGCTGCGCCTGCCGCGGTTGAGTCGGAGGCGCGCCTCTCCGACGGGGCGCGCCGTGTCCGTGGGCGCCCCCCGCCATCCTAGAAGCGTGCGGTCAGGAACAGCCGCACGTTGCGGCCCGGCAGCAGGATCTCGTCCTTCTTGAACGAGGCCGAGTTGCGGATGTCGTCGTCGAGCAGGTTGCGGCCCTGCACGCCCAGCGTCACCGTGCTGGCGCCGTAGACCAGGGGGTCGAGCGCCTTGGTGTAGCTCACCTCCGCGCGCAGGTCGTCGTAACCAGGCGTGTCCGTCTCGAAGGCCGCGATCTCGGTGTGCGCGAAGGCGTGGAGCCAGTTCACCCGCGCGAACCAGCCGTCGGCCCGCACGAACACGCCGCCGCCGAGGCGGTAGGGCGGGATGCGCGGCACGTTGGTGCCGTCGTCGAGCTGCGCGCGCACGACGTCGAACTGCCCCTCGACGCCGAACCAGCCGTTGCCGACGGGGATGGCGTCGACCTGCGCCGCGATCTCGGCGCCGTAGAAGGTCGCGTTCTGCTGGCTGTAGACGATCTGCCGGTTCTCCGTGCCCGCGCCGCAGGAGGCGAAGTCGTCGTCGCACAGGAGGCCGGTGTAGTTCCGGTAGATGAAGCCGGTGTAGCGCGTGACGTAGCCGGTCGCGTCGAGCCGCAGCGGCCCGTCGGCCCTGCGGAGGCTGACCTCGACGGTGCGCGCCCGCTCCAGCTTCAGGTTCGGATTGCCGATCTCGAAGGTCGCCGTGGCGTCGTGGGGGCCGTTCGAGAACAGTTCGTAGGACGTCGGCCCGCGCTCGACGTAGGAGCCGTTGACGCTGGCTACGAAACCGTAGGGCAGGTCCTGGAGCGCGCCGATGCTGGCGCTCTTGGGTGCGAACCGGCGCGTCAGCGCGTATTGCAGCGGGTCCTGATCGGGCACGGGCACGTAGCCCGCGGGAAACTGCGTCGCGGTGCTGTTCAGGCGGTCGCCCTCGATGCGGCCCGCCGCCTGCACCCGCGTGCCGGGCCGCAACTCCAGGTCCTCGAACAGGTAGACCGCGTTCGAGCGCGACTCGATCGGCGGCAGGAAGGCCTCCAACTGGCTGTTCAGCACCCGCCGTCCGGTCTGGAAGCCGAGCGCCCCGGTGAGCCTGCCGAGATCGGTGAAGACCGGCACGTGCTGCAGCTCGATCCGCGCCTCCGCCTCGCGGTTCTTGAAGATCGCCTGGATGCCCTCGACCCCGTCCTCGCCGATGCCGATCTCGTCGTGGCGGTAGACCGAGGTGCCGGCCCAATAGCGGATCACCTCGAAGGGGCCGTCGAGCGGGCGGTACTCGCCGCGGGAGGTCACCTTGTCCTGGCGCGGGTCGAGGCGGGTGCGGTTCTGCTCGGCCACGCCGCCGGGGATGGCGTAGAGGCTGTCGTAGTGGCTGAAGGAGACGCCGACGAAGCCGCGGTCGCCGATCGCCGAGATGCCGACGGCACCGCCCTGCGACGCGTTGTATGAGTTGCGCTGGATGCCGCCCGGGATCGCGTAGCTGTCGTTGGCGGTCTTGAAGCCGTCGGCATGCACCGCGATGCCGTCGCCGCCCGCATCGACGGTGGCCGCGCCGAGCCGCCCGTTGTCGACGCTGCTGAAGCCGCTCGTGACTTGACCCGTGACGCCGCCCGCCGGGATGAAGGTCGGCACCCGGTTGTTCTCGGAGGAGACGACGCCGCCGATCGAGCCGGAGCCGTAGCGCAGCGTCGCGGGTCCGCGGATCACCTCGATGCGGTCGGAGACGAGCGGGTTGATCGGGACCGCGTGGTCCTCGCCGAGGTCCGACACGTCGCCGGTGACGATACCATTCTCCTGGATGCGCACCCGGGCGTTGTCGAGGCCGCGGATGATCGGCCGGGAGGCCGCGCCGGGTGCGTAGGTCGAGGAGGAGATGCCGGGCCGGTCGAACAGCGCGTCGCCGAGCGTGCGCGGCTGATCGCGGCTGATCTGCTCGCGCGTCACCACCGTCACCGGGGCGTAGGTGCTGGTCACGACCGGGAGCACGCCCGTTGGGACGTCGGCGGTGGAGACCGGTGCGCCCGCAGCGGGCTGGATCGGGCTCGGCGAGGTCACGCTGAGCTCCTCCAGGGTCACGGATGGCTGCGCGTGCGCTCCGGAGCTGAGGAAGCCTGTCGCCGGCAGGACGGTCAGGATCGTGCCGGCGACGAGGGTCGTGCGGAGGGAAGTGGCCATCGTGGTCCAACCAATCGTTATAACATTACAAATGCTACGCTGGGGCGCGTCGAGGCAAGGGTGCTGCGGGGCCGGGCGTCAGGATGAAGACGGCCGTAACAATGTTGCAACAGGGCCGCTGCGGCGATGCCGGGCCGGGCGAACGCGGGCGGGTCCGACAGCCTCACCCGAGCCGAAGTTCGACGGGCCGCCGAGGTTTCGGTGCGCATCGACGCGCCGGGATCGTCCGGCGGTTCGGGGCGTCGGGACCGCGCGGCTCGCAGGGCACGCCGCACGATGGGGACCTGCATCCAGCCTATGTCAGCGGCAGGGATCGCGCGCGGGTACGGGACGGGAGCGCGCTCGACCGGGATCAAATTTCAAGCCGAGACACGACCCGACGACGGACCCGTCACCGGCGACGGGGATTCCGACGTGGTGATCGTCGGCTCCGGCACGGGTCTGTCCTGCGGCCTCAGCCTCGCCCGCGGGCACGGCATCAAGGCTGATGGTGCCGAGGCCAAGCGCGTGTTCTATTTAGACCGCCGATCCCGGAGCACCCGGCAAGCGGTCGAGGTGCCTGCCCGTCCGGCCGACGGACGACGTGCTTGCCCCCCTCGGCGTCGCCGTTCCGTTCGAGACGGAGCGTGGCCACGCGCCTCCGGGCACGACGGGATGACGGCCGGCCCGCCGGGCGGGGACCTCAGTGGCCGCGCTGATGGCCGGGAGCGCCGCCGCGATCGATCCCGCCCCCGACGTTGTCGGCCGTTCGGGCCGGTATCGTGCTGCGGTGTCGGGCGGGCGGCGCTACTGAGGGCCGATGTCTCAGCGAAACGCTGGAGGAACCACGATGTCAGCCCTGATATTCTCCGTGCGCGCGCCGGGCAGCAGCGAGGTGCATCGCATGGAAGCGACGCACACCGGCCGCGGCGTTCGCCTCACCTGCACCTGCTCGGACGGGACGGAGGGGCGGCACTGCGAGCACCGGCTCGCGCTGCTGCTCGGCGATGCCGCCAACCTCGTCGCGGTCGACCGGGAGGCCGTCGAGGCCCTGGCCGCCATGACGAAGGGATCACCCCTGCTCCGGGCCGTCCACCGGCTGGTGCAGGCGGAGGCCGCCGAGGCGGAAGCCAAGCGCGACGCCGATCGCGCGCGGCAGGTCATCGCCACGATCCTGATGGGGTGATGCGGTCCCGCGCGAGGACGCCGCACGTCCCGCGATCCGAAGATCACGGGGAATGCCCGCCTCGGGCCCGTCCCTGATCCGGGCGACGCGGAACGCCTCGTGATCGGCTCCCGTTGTCGCTCGCCAAGCCCCGGCCTTCGGGGCGCGATGAGGTGGAATGGTCATGAGCATTTTCGGATCGATCGTGTCGAAGATCTTCGGCGGCAGCGCACAGGCTGCGGCGCCCCATGCCTCGGAGACCCCGAACGTGTCGGCGGCCTCGGTCGGGTCGGCCGGCGCCGGGGCGTCCTCCAGCAGCGCGTCCGCTCCGTCGACGGCGGGCGCTGCCGCACCGGCCGCGGCTGCGGCCTCCGGCGGCGCGCAGGCGAGCGTGGATGTCGGCCAGGTCCTGAGCGACATGGCGGCCGGGAAGGGCGAGCACCTGAACTACAAGCAGTCGATCGTCGACCTGATGAAGCTCCTCGACCTCGATTCGAGCCTCACCGCCCGCAAGCAGCTCGCCGACGAGTTGCACTACACCGGCGACAAGGAGGACTCGGCCGCGATGAACGTCTGGCTGCACAAGCAGGTGGTCCAGAAGCTGGCCGAGAACGGCGGCAAGGTGCCGGCCGACTTCCATCACGCCTGATCGACCCGCTCATACCAAGTCTCATGGGTCGTGACCCATGAGGTCCGGCGGACCGCCGCCGCCCCGCAGTCGCGGGGGCCGGATCTCAAGGAGTCGGGCACATCGAGATCCGGTATCGGAGCAGGACTTCCGATCCGGGTCTCGCAATCAGGCGTGTCCCGACGCGGCTCGATCAAGCCCTACGGCCGTGCCCGATCCGACGCGGACGGGCACGGTCCCAGGTACTGCGCGGCGATGTCGGAGAATTCCGGCGTCCGCAGGTAGCCGTACGACTTGTGGTGATTGGGCTCACCGCTCCGGCGGCGATATTCGTTCATCACGGCGCGGTCGCGGACCCGGACGCCGTGATCGTTGGGCGCGTAGTCCCCGGCGAGGTCGCCCGCCACCGTGGCCACGTCCCGCCTGTCGGCCAAGTTCGTCCACCGATCGACGTTGTTCGGCGTGCGCGCGGCTCCGTTCTCGGCGGCGATCTTCAGCTTCACCTCCGCCAAGCCCAGCGGCGAGCCGAGGGTGACGAAGTCGCGCACGCGAACGGACGGCGCCTCGCGCTCGAGCATCCTCAGGACGTCGTAGGCGATGATCGAGCCCATCGAGTGGGCCACGAGCAGGATGGGACGCCCGCTCAGGGCGCGCAATCGCTCGGACAGGCGTTCCCGCACCATTCGGGCGAAGCGCGTCTCGGAATGGTAGTGCCACAGGTCGTCGAAGCGGGCCTTGAGGATCAGGTCGTCGACCGGCGTGGTCCGCGTCGTGGTCTGAACCCAGTCCAGCCCCTTGTAGACGCCTTCCATCATCGTGTTGACGGACGGGCCCTCGGCCGGATCGGGCCTCGGGAAGGGTCCGATGCCCGGGTCGGGATAGTAGGGTTCCTCGTTCTCGTCGGCGGCGACGGGCGCGTCGTAGCGCAGGTCCGCCCAGTAGACGAACTCGAACGGGAGTTGGTCGTCGGCGCGGGCGCCGTTGCGGCGCAGGCCCTCGACGATGGCGGATGTCCACCAGCGTCGCTTCTCGTCGACCGGCGGCTTGTTCTCCAGGCCGTGGATGCCGAGGATGACCCCTCGCGCGTTCGTCCCGAAATCCATCGCTGCTTCGATTCCGCTCCGATCCCGACCCGTCAGGGGACTGTCCGCGCTCTGCGCACCACGGACAAGGCCCTAAGCAGACTTGCGTTGGCAGGCCAACGCAAGTCTGCTTAGGGCCTTGTTTTGTCGCAGGTTTTTGTCGGAAAACCGCGGGGCACTTTTCCGAAACCTGCTTAGCGCAGTCCGGCCGTCGCGACCCGCAGCCGCTGCGGCCCGCGAAGCGACGCGCCCGGGCGGTAGGGCGGCGGCTCCTCGACGAGGCGCGGATCGCGCAGGCGCTGCGCGAGCGCGACGAGCGCCGCCTCGGCCTCGAAGCGGGCCAGCGGCGCACCGACGCAGTAGTGCAGGCTGCCCCCGAATCCGAGGTGCCGCACCCCGCGCCGATCCGGATCGAACCGGTCGGCGTGCGGGAAGGCGGTCTCGTCCCGGTTGCCCGCGGCGAGCAGCAGCACCAGGGGCGCGTCCTTGGGAATGGTCACGCCCGCGATGGGAATGTCGGCGAGCGCCTTCCGGGTCCGGAACTGCACCGGCGGATCGTAGCGCAGCATTTCCTCGATCAGGCCGGGCGCCCGCCCGGGATCGTCGCGCAGGCGCCGCAGCTCGTCGGGGTGCCGCAGCAGGGCGAGCATGCCGTTGGCGATCAGGTTCACCGTGGTCTCGTGCCCCGCGACCAGCAGCAGGATCGCGGTGGAGATCAGGTCGTAGTCGCCCATCGTGCCGAGGCCCGAGATCATGTCGTCCTGCGGGTGCCGGCGCTTCTCCTTGATCAGCCCGCTCATGTAGGCGGAGATGTCGTCGAAGGTCCGGCTGTTCGTGGCCCGGACCTCGTCGTCGTCGAGGCTGTCGGGTTCGAGCGCGGTGGCGAGTTGCGTCGCCCAGCCGTGGAACTGCGGCTCGTCCTCGGACGGGATGCCGAGGAGTTCGCAGATCACCGTCACCGGCAGCGGGTAGGCGAGGTCGTCGACGACATTGATCTCGCGGGCCTCGCCCTGCTTGTCGAGGAGTTCGGCCACCAAGCCGTGCGAGCGGCGGCGCATGGCCTGCACCCGTCCTTGCGAGAACTCGCGCATCACGGCGGCCCGCAGCGTGTCGTGGTCGGGCGGGTCGCGGAAGATGAAGGGGCGGTGCGTGTCGGTAATGTGATCGCGGATCGGCTTGACGATCCAGTCCTTGAACGGGTTGCCGGTCCGCGGCCGGTCGGCCGCCGGCAGGTTCTCGGAACTCACCCGCGGGTCGTGCAGCAGGCTGGAGACCGCCGCGTGGGTGGAGGCGACGAAGGTGCCGTCGTGCTGGCGCGCCACCGGCGTCTCGCGCAGGCGCGCGTAGAGCGGGTACGGGTCGGCGCGGTTGGCCGGGTCCTTGACCTGATCGAGCAGGGTGTCGTCGCTCATGCGGGCTGCTCGGGAAAGCCGGGGGACAGGACGCCGAGATGCCGCGGCTGGTCCGCGCCGTCGCGGATCGGCGGGAAGGGCGCGCGCGCAGCGATCTGCTCGGCGTAGGCGGGAAGCCAGCGCCCGCTGTCGAAGGAGACGGCGGCGATGCAGCGGCCCTCCCGGCCGTAGACGGCCAGGAAGCGGCCGGACTTCGGCTCGCCCTGCGCGATGACGAGGCCGTCCGCGCCGTCGGTCAGCCCGACGGACTTGATGTTGACGCCGTACTGCGTCGACCAGAAGCTCGGCATCGCCGCGTAGGGCGCAGCCGGCGCCGCGCCGGCGATCCCGCGGCCGGCGTGCGCGGCCTGCGCCACGGCGTGGCTCCAGTGCTCCAGGGCGACGCGGCGGCCGTCGTAGAGGGGATGCGGGAAGCGGGCGACGTCGCCGGCCGCGAAGATGCGGGAATCGGCAACGCCCCGCGCGTCGAGGGCGTGACCGTCCGCGTCGCAATCGAGGCCGCCCGCATCCGCGCTCAGCCCGGACCCTTCGAGCCACTCGGTGTTGCGGACGGCGCCGAGGGCGACCACCACCACGTCGACCGCGAGGCTGTCGCCGTCGGCGAGGTGGGCCCGTGCCACCCGGCCCCGGTCGTCGCCTTCGAGGCGCTCGACCTTGCCGGAACGCAGGGTGACGCCGCGACTCGCGTGCATCGTGCCGACCACAGCCCCGAGATGGTTGCCGAGTACCCGCGCCAGCGGCGTCGACGCGGGCGCGACCATCGTGACGGCGAGGCCGAGGGTACGGCAGGCGGCGGCGACCTCGCAGCCGATGAAGCCGCTGCCGATCACGAGGACGTGCCGAGGTCCCGCCGCGAGCGCCGTCCGCAGGGCCGCCGCGTCGTCCCGGTCCCGGATGGTGTGGACGCCCCGCAGCCGGCCCTCGTCCGGGTTCGGCCAGGGCCGGGCCCGCGTGCCGGTGGCGATCAGCAGGCGATCGTAGGCAAGGCTGCCGCCGTCGCCGAGGTGGAGGGTGCGGTTCTCCCGGTCGAGGCGGGTCGCCGCCGTGCCGAGCCGCCACTCGGCCGCGAGCGGCACGAGGTTCGGAAGCGTCGTGGCCCCCGCCGCCGTGCTGCCCGTGAGGACGTGCTTGGACAGGGGCGGCCGATCGTAGGGCGGATGCGCCTCGGCACCGACGAGGGTGAGGGACCCGGCAAAGCCCGCCGCCCGCACCGCCTCCGCCCCGCGCAGGCCCGCGAGGGAGGCGCCGACGACGACGACCCGCTCGCCGGCCCCGAGAGGCGCGGCCTCGGCCGGCTGCGTCCTCATGGTCGACCGACCGGTGCGTCCTCGACGCGGATCGCCTGGACCGGACAGGCGATCCGCGCCCGCTCGATCTCGGCGCGGGCCGCGGATGACGGCGCCGGGTCGTAGGCCAGGGCCTCGTGTCCTTCGATGGCGAAGTGATCGGGCGCCGCGTAGCAGCACTGGGCGTAGCCCTGACAGAGGTTCAGATCCACGGAGACCTTCATCGACGGCAGGCCGCGCAGGTCCGCAGCCTCCGGCTGAGCGGGTCGGTCCTCGATCGGTCCGGGCACGTGCGGGGATGTGTCGGCCATGTTGCTGCAAGGTGGGGCCATCACGGTCCGCGGCCAAGATCCCTGCGTCACCATTCATGCGGCGTCGGTCGGCGTGCCCGCGGGCAGTCCCGGATGCGCAGTGCCAGCCCGGCCGTTCCCTCACGCCGCCGCCGGTGGATCGGCGTTCGACCCGCGAGGTCATCTCGATCGGCGGCCGGTTCGGCCTCCGACAGGTTCCGGGCGCAGAGGACGTCCGCCGCGGCGGCGCCCGCCGCCGCGGGCCGCTGCGCGATCCCCCGGTTGACCCCGGTCGATCCTTCGACAGGCTCAGGATGAGGACCCGCGGAGAGCCCCAGGCGACAACCGGCTCGGCAACCGGATCTTCGCTGCCTCAGAGGCCATCCTCGATCATCGCTGCGATGCCTGAAACAGGCGCGTCGTGCCCATCGGGCTGCGCACCTAGGTCCATGAGTGCCGATCAGTGTGAGTTGATGTAAGCCATCGTCACGGGCTCTGATGTCCGAGCGTGCCAGCTTCGCCCGACGCGCTGATCCGGTTGCAGATCGCGCCGCCTCCGTCCTCCGAGCCATCGGTCTTGGGGACCGTGCTCAGGCGCGGCTCGGAAGCGGCTTCGATCCCGGAAGCGGAGCCGATGCCTGTCCGCTTCAGCGTCGAGATCACGTTTTCCGACCGCGGGCCGCGCATCCTTCGTCAGGACGCCCGGGATCGCGACGCGGAAGCCCCTGGTTTCCGCCGACCTGATCGGTCATGGAGGAGGGCCTCAAGGCTTGGCGCGTCTCACGAAACGACGCGCGCGTCCTCGCTTCCGCTCGCGCTGAGGTCGTCTCATGAGAAACTCTCAGGCGGAACGGTCCTGCGATGGGTGATTCGAGCCGAAACGCGGGACAGGAACGCGGCTGGAGCCTTTCGGCGGCGGCGGCGGGAGACGGCGTACGCCTGGAACTCGGGCTGCCCGATCTCGGGGGCGAGACCGTGACCGCCATTCTGAGCCTGAGCCGGGCCGAGGCCCGCGCCTTCGCCCGGGCCCTGCTCGCCGCGGCGGGCGACGCGGCGGAGCGGAGCTTTCCAAGACCGCCCGAGACGTGACGATCAGCGGAAGGCGGCGCCCGGACCGCCGCGTCCCGGCAACCGCGGCACCTTGGTGCCCCGCTTCTCGATCGGCCCGCCGCAGGTATATACGAACTCGCTCTGAAGATCGGTGAAGACCGTCTCACCGGTGATCCTGCAATCCTCGCGCACGGTCTCGTCGAGGTAGGTCCGCGCCGCGAGGCGGAAGCGGGTCACCCGCGTCTCGCCGGGATCGCGGTCGGCGTAGCGGTCCCCGATGCCGCAGCCGGTGACCTCGCGAACCGCGTTGGACACGATCAGCAGCCGACGCTGCTGGCGCTGATCGTAGACCTCGTACGGGTCGTTGCAGCCGATCGTCACCACCTGCGGCCTCAGGCTGACGTAGGTCTTGGAGATGTAGGAGAACCCGGTGCAACCGGAGACGCCGAGGGCGACCCCGAGGGCGACGGCGAACGCCGGCCGCTGCATATCCGCCTCCCACGCATGAGCCCGACGCCGTCCCGCTGGGAGCATTGAAACCGCCACGCTTGCCCGGTCAAGCGCTCCGAGGACACAGGTGCCGGCTCATGACGGTCCATCGCTCCCTCGCGCGTCGACGGATCGAACGGTTCGGCGCCCGCGGAGGGCCGCGCCCTACTCCGCGGCCGCCGCGAGGTACCGCACCGGGTCGTAGTTCAGGATCGGTCCGAGCCAGCGCTCCACGGCCTGCACGTCCATGCCTTTGCGCGCCGCGTAGTCCTCGACCTGATCGCGCTCCACCTTGGCGACGCCGAAGTAGTGCGCTTGTCGGTGGGCGAGGTAGAGGCCGGAGACCGAGGAGCCCGGCCACATCGCGTAGGACTCGGTGAGCTTCACGCCGATGCGGCGCTCGGCCTGCAACAGGTCGAATAGCGTGACCTTCTCGGTGTGATCGGGCTGCGACGGGTAGCCCGGCGCCGGGCGGATGCCGTCGTATTCCTCGCGCTGGAGGTCTTCGGGCGAGAAGGTCTCGTCGGGCGCGTAACCCCAGAACTCGCGGCGGACGCGCTCGTGCATGCGCTCGGCGAAGGCCTCGGCGATGCGGTCGGCGAGCGCCTTGACCAGGATCGAGCGGTAATCGTCGTTGGCCCGCTCGAAGCGCTCACTGATACGGACCTCCTCCAGCCCGGCGGTGACGACGAAGCCGCCGACGTAGTCACGGATGCCGCTCTCGGCCGGCGCCACGAAGTCGGACAGGCAGGTGTTCGGCCGCCCGTCGCGCTTCGAGAGCTGCTGGCGCAGGCCGTGGAAGGTCGCGAGTTTTTCGGAGCGGCTCTCGCCCGTGTAGAGGCGGATATCGTCACCGACGCTGTTGGCCGGCCAGAACCCCAGGATCGCCTTGGGGTTGAACCAGCGCTCGGCGACGATCTGCTTGAGCATCCCCTGCGCGTCGTCGAACAGGGCCTTGGCCGCCGGCCCCTGGTTCGGGTCCTCGAAGATCGCGGGATACCGGCCCTTGAACTCGTAGGTCTGGAGGAACGGCGTCCAGTCGATGTAGGGCACGAGGTCGGCGACCTCGTAGGAGCCGTAAGTCCGCGTGCCGGTGAAGGACGGCTTCTTCGGTGCGTAGCCCGACCAGTCGATCTTGAAGGCGTTGGCGCGGGCCTTGGCGAGCGGCAGCCGCTGCTTGTCGAGCTCCGAGCGGGCGTGCGCGTCGGCGACCTTGCGGTACTCGGCCTGCACCGTCTCGATGACGCCGCCGCGGGTCTCCTGCGAGATCAGGCTCGACACCACCCC
The DNA here is from genome assembly GCF_964242245.1 of uncultured Methylobacterium sp. Taxonomy (NCBI): domain Bacteria; kingdom Pseudomonadati; phylum Pseudomonadota; class Alphaproteobacteria; order Hyphomicrobiales; family Methylobacteriaceae; genus Methylobacterium; species uncultured Methylobacterium sp. Next base: position 82,163 of record NZ_CAXTBY010000006.1, read on the forward strand.
GACCGCGCGGCTCGCATCGGTGACGTAGATCGCCTGTCCGCGATCGTAGGCGGGGTGGATCTTCACGGCCGTGTGGACGCGGCTCGTGGTGGCGCCGCCGATCAGGAGCGGCACGGAGAAGCCCTCGCGCTCCATCTCGGCGGCGACGTGCACCATCTCGTCGAGGGAGGGCGTGATCAGGCCGGACAGGCCGACGATGTCAACGTTCTCGCGGCGCGCCACGTCCAGGATCCGGGCGGCCGGCACCATCACGCCGAGGTCGATAATCTCGTAGTTGTTGCAGGCCAGCACGACGCCGACGATGTTCTTGCCGATGTCGTGGACATCGCCCTTCACGGTGGCCATCAGCACCTTGCCGGCCGCGCGCCGCTTGCCGTCGCCGCCGTTGGCGAGCTTTTCCGCCTCCATGTACGGTTCGAGGTAGGCCACCGCCTGCTTCATCACGCGGGCGGACTTGACCACCTGCGGCAGGAACATCTTGCCGGAACCGAACAGGTCGCCGACGACGTTCATGCCGGCCATCAGCGGGCCCTCGATGACGTGGAGCGGGCGCGCAACGCCCTGGCGCGCCTCCTCGGTGTCGGCGAGGATGTATTCCGTGATGCCGTTGACGAGCGCGTGCTCGATGCGCTTCTCGACGCTTGCTTCCCGCCACGTCAGGTCGGCGGTCCTGGCCTGGGCCGAGGCACCGCTCTTGAAGCGCTCGGCCGCCTCCAGCAGCCGGTCCGTCGAGTCGTCGCGCCGATTGAGGACCACGTCCTCGCACAGATCGCGTAAGTCCGCGGGCAGTTGGTCGTAGACCGCGAGCTGGCCCGCGTTGACGATGCCCATGTCCATGCCGACACGGATCGCGTGGTACAGGAACACCGCGTGCATCGCCTCGCGCACCGGCTCGTTGCCGCGGAAGGCGAAGCTGAGGTTCGAGATGCCGCCCGAGATGTGGGCGTGGGGCAGGGTCTCGCGGATGATCCGGGTCGCCTCGATGAAGGCGACGCCGTAGCCGTTGTGCTCCTCGATGCCGGTGGCCACCGCGAACACGTTCGGATCGAAGATGATGTCTTCGGGCGGGAAGCCGATCTCCTCGGTGAGCACCGTGTAGGCTCGTGCGCAGATCTCGACCTTGCGCTCCAGGGTATCGGCCTGTCCCTGCTCGTCGAAGGCCATGACGACCACCGCCGCGCCGTAGGAGCGGCAGACTTTGGCGTCGGCAATGAACTTCTCGACCCCCTCCTTCATCGAGATCGAGTTCACGATGGCCTTGCCCTGGATGCACTTCAGGCCGGCCTCGATGACGTGGAATTTCGAGGAATCCACCATCACCGGCACGCGGGCGATGTCGGGCTCGGCCGCGACGAGGTTGAGGAACTCGACCATCGCCTTCTCGGAGTCGAGCAGGCCCTCGTCCATGTTGACGTCGATGATGGTCGCGCCCGCCGCGACCTGATCGCGGGCGACATCGAGCGCGGCGGCGTAGTCGCCCGCCGTGATCAGCTTGCGGAACTTGGCCGAGCCGGTGACGTTCGTGCGCTCGCCGACGTTCACGAAGGGGATCTCCTTCGTCAGCGTGAACGGCTCCAGGCCCGACAGCCGCATCAGCGGCGCGATCTCGGGGATTTTTCGCGGGCTCTTGCCGGCGACTGCCTCGGAGATCGCGCGGATATGGTCCGGCGTGGTGCCGCAGCAGCCGCCGACCATGTTGACGATGCCGCCGTCCGCGAACTCGGCGACGAGCTTCGCCATCGCCTCCGGGCTCTCGTCGTAGAGGCCGAACTCGTTGGGCAGCCCCGCATTCGGGTAGGCGCAGACCAGGGTGTCGCACACGCGGCTCAGTTCGGAGATGTGACCGCGCATCTCGCGGGCGCCGAGGGCGCAGTTCAGGCCGAAGGTCAGCGGATCGGAGTGCCGGAGCGCGTTCCAGAACGCCTCCGGCGTCTGGCCCGAGAGCGTGCGCCCGGACAGGTCGGTGATCGTGCCGGAGATCTGGATCGGCAGCCTGACCCCGCGCTCGTCGAACACCTGCCACGTGGCGGCGACCGCGGCCTTGGCGTTCAGGGTGTCGAAGATCGTCTCGATCAGGATCAGCTCGGCGCCGCCGTCCATCAGGCCGCGGACCTGCTCGGCGTAGGCCTGCTTGACCTGATCGAAGGTCACGGCCCGGTAGCCGGGGTTGTTCACGTCCGGCGAGATCGACAGCGTGCGGTTGGTCGGGCCGACGGCGCCGGCCACGAACCGGCGGCGGCCGTCTCGGCGCTCGGCGAGCGCCGCCGCCTCGCGGGCGAGCCGTGCGCCCTCGCTGTTCAGGTCGTGGATGATCGATTCCATGCCGTAATCGGCCTGGGCGATCGTGGTGCCGGAGAACGTGTTGGTCTCAGCCACGTCGGCGCCGGCGAGGAAGTAGTCGAGGTGGATCTGCCGGATCGCGTCGGGTTGCGTCAGGATCAGGAGGTCGTTGTTGCCCTTCTGGTCGTGGCCGTGGTCCTTGAAGCGCTCCCCGCGGAAGTCGGCCTCGCCGTAGCCGAGCCGCTGGATCACCGTGCCCATCGCCCCGTCGAGGACGAGGATTTTTTCAGCCGCACGCTGGCGGAGCGCGGCTTCGATCTCGGTGCCGTCGACGGGGCGGAGTTCGGTCATGACGTCGACTTTCCAAGTGATGGCCGGTTCTGATCCGGCCCCAGCGATGTGGTATCTTTCCGGCCTGTCGACCGGTCGAGACGGATCGGGAGCGTGTTTCGAGTGCCGCCAAGCGCTACTCGATCACTTCGAGACGCTCCTCGACTTCAGCGGCGGCGTAGCGCCCGAGCACCGACTCGCCGTTGATCGCCTCTCGCATGTTCGCAAGACGACCTTCCATGCGTTCAAGACGCCCATTGACGCCTTCAAACTGCCGCTCCGTACTCCTGCCAAGATCTTTGATCTCGGACCGGATCTCACGCAGCAGCGGCAGGATCATGTCTTGCGGACCAGCCATCGGAGCGCTCCTCGATACACCTGTGATTCAGGCCGCCTTGGCCGCGACCACCTTCGGCACCTGCGCGCGCAGGCCCAGAAGGTGGCAGATCGCGTAGACCAGATCCGAGCGGTTCATCGAGTAGAAGTGGAAGTCGTTGACGCCCTCGTCGACCAAGTCGAGCACCTGCTCGGCCGCGACCGCAGCGGCCACGAGCCGGCGGGTCTCCACGTCGTGCTCCAGGCCCTCGAAGCGGGCGGCGAGCCAGTACGGCACCGAGGCGCCGGTGCGGCGGGCGAAGTTGGCCGCCTGCTTGAAGTTCTGCACCGGCAGGATGCCCGGGATGATCGGGATGTCGATGCCGGCAGCCCGCACCTTGTCGACGTAGCGCAGGTACACGTCGTTCTCGAAGAAGAACTGCGTGATCGCCTGATCGGCGCCGGCATCGACCTTGGCCTTCAGGGCGTCGATGTCGGCGGACAGCGAGCCGGCCTCGGGGTGCTTTTCCGGGTAGGCCGAGACCGAGACCTTGAAGTCGCCGATGCGCTTGATCCCGGCCACGAGGTCCGAGGTCTGGGCGTAGCCGCCGGGATGGGCCCGGTAGGCGTTGCCGGCGCCCTCGGCCGGGTCGCCGCGCAGCGCCACGATGTGACGCACGCCCGCATCCCAGTAGGACTGCACCACCGCATCGATCTCCTCGCGGGTGGCATCGACGCAGGTGAGATGGGCGGCGGGCTTGAGGCCGGTCTCGCTCACCATGCGCGCGACGGTGTTGTGGGTGCGCTCGCGGGTCGAGCCGCCGGCGCCGTAGGTCACGGACACGAATTTCGGGCCGAGCGGCGCGAGGCGCTCGATCGAGGACCACAGGATGCGCTCCATCTCATCGGTCTTGGGCGGGAAGAACTCGATCGAGACGCGGATCGGGTGGTAGCCGTCGCGGCTGGCGCGGTGTCGGAAGGCGCTGGGCATCGGTTTCGTCCTCTTGCAGTCGCTCGCAAACGATGTCTCGTCGGTTCAAGCCGGTGCGGGCCGCTTAGGCGACGGCACGCACGGCGGAGTCGGTCTCGGTCGCCGCGCGCTTGTCGGCGGCGAGCCACAGGGTCACGGTGAGCTGCCCGCGGTCGGTGGGGCTCAGGTCGCGGGTCTCGATCGTGTCGAGGCCGGCCTCGTCGAGCCAGCCCGCGATCTGCTCGGCGGCGAAGCCCAGCCTGCGATGGGCCTGCGCCTCGCGCAGGAACTCGAGGTCGTGGGGCGCGAAGTCGACCACCAGCATCCGGCCGCCCGGCGCCACGAGGCGGGCGGCCTCCCGCAAGGCACGAGCCGGGTCGTCGAGGTAGTGCAGCACCTGATGCACCACGACGAGGTCGAAGCTGCCGCGGGGAAACGGCGGCGCGTGGATGTCGCCCTGACGCAGGTCGACCCGCGACAGGCCCATCCGCTCCAGGTTCGCCCGGGCCACCGACAGCATGGCGTGGCTCGAATCGAGGCCGGTGGCCCGAGAGGCCAGGGGCGCGAGCAGGCCCAGCATCCGCCCCGTGCCGGTGCCGAGGTCGACCAGGCCGCGGACCGGCCGATCCCCGAGCGCGGCCAGGACCGCGGCCTCGACGGTCGCCTCCGGCACGTGCAGCGAGCGCAGCCGGTCCCATTTCGGGGCCAGCCGCGCAAAGAAGGTCTTGGCCGTCTCCGCCCGCTGCGTCCGCACGGCGTCGAGGCGGGCGCGGTCCTCGGAGAGCGGCGCGCTGCCGCGCTCCAGGCCGGCGATCAGCGGATCGACGAGGCCGGCGCGTCCTTCGGCGAGGCGGAAGAACGCCCACGCGCCCTCGCGGTGGCGCTCGATCAGGCCGGCCTCGACCAGGAGCTTGAGGTGGCGCGAGATCCGCGGCTGGGACTGGCCGAGGATGTCGGTGAGGTCGGAGACCGACAGCTCGCCCTCGAACAGCAGGGCCAGGATGCGCAGGCGCGTCTCCTCCGCCGCCGCCCGGAGGACGCCGAGGGCGTTCGGGAACGAGACCGTGGCCGTCGTGCCGGTGCGATCGATAGACATAAAGATATGTTTATGTCCGTTTTCCGCCGATGGCAAGCGCCTTTCGGACAGCGCATACACTGCTCAGTCACTGCGTCGGGACCATGGCCGGAACCGGGGGAACGCGGCATGCTGCCGGGGCGAACGCGACAGCGGGCGGAACCATGGATAAGACCGGCATCCTCCTCGACCGGCTCGGCATCGCCCATCCGATCGTCCAGGCGCCGATGATCGGGCCGAAGCCGGCGCTCGCCGCCGCCGTGTCGGCGGCGGGCGGCCTCGGATCGCTCGGCTGTGCCGCCTCGAGCCGGGATCAGGTCCGGGCGGACGCGGAAACGATCCGCGCGCGGACGGACCGGCCGTTCAACCTCAACTTCTTCGCGCACAGGCGGCCGCCCCCGGACGCGGAGCGCGAGGCGGGATGGCGCCGGCGTCTGGCGCGCTACGATGCCGAATTCGATCTCGATCCGGATACGCAGGTGGCGGTGGCCGAGCGCGCGCCGTTCGATGCGGCGATGGCCGGCCTCGTGGCCGAACTCCGGCCGGCGGTCGCGAGCTTCCACTTCGGCCTGCCGGACGAAGCGCTGCTCGCGCCGGTCCGGGCGGCCGGTTGCGCGATCCTCGCCTCGGCGACCACGGTGCGCGAGGCGCGCTGGCTCGCCGAGCGCGGCGTCGACGCGATCATCGCGCAGGGGGCGGAGGCCGGCGGCCACCGCAGCATGTTCCTGACCGAGGACGTCGCGGGTCAGATCGGCACCTTCGCGCTGGTGCCTCAGGTGGCCGATGCCGTGGACCTGCCGGTGATCGCGGCCGGCGGCATCGCTGACGGCCGCGGCGTCGCCGCGGCACTGATGCTCGGTGCGGCCGCGGTGCAGGTCGGCACCGCCTACCTGCTCTGCCCGGAGGCGGGCATCTCGGCCCTGCACCGGGCGGCGCTCCTGGCCGCCGGGGACGAGGACACGGCGCTGACCAACGTCTTCACCGGACGGCCCGCGCGGGGACTCAGGAACCGTGCCCTGCGCGAGCTGGGCCCGCTGAGCGCCGACGCGCCGGCCTTCCCCCGGGCGGCGGCAGCGCTTCAACCGTTGCGCGCGGCGGCGGAGGCCCGCGGGTCGGCCGACTTCACGCCGCTCTGGTCGGGACAGGCCGCCGCGCTGGCGCGCGAGACCGGCGCCGCCGACCTCACCGCCGCGCTGGCGCGGGCCGCAGCGCAGACGCTCGGCATGCAGCCTTGAGCCGTGCCCGATCCCGTCGGATCGGGTCAAGTCTCGAAGTCCTTGCTGTGTCGCGCTCCCTGACGACGAACCGGCGTCCACGTCGTCGGAGAGGGCTCTAAGCCGACTTCCACAGCCACGCGGCGCCGCGCACGCCCGAGGCGTCGCCGTGCAGGCTCGCGCGGATCGGCGTGTCGAAGCGGTCCGTGAACACGTGCGGGGCGGTCGTGGGCGGCAGGCCGGCGAACAGTTCGGGCACGCGCGACAGGCCGCCGCCGATGACGATCACGTCCGGGTCGAGGATGTTGACGACGTGCGCGACGCTGCGCCCGAGACGATCGAGGAAGGCGGTGAAGGTCGCGCGCGCCTCCGCGTCGCCCGCCCGCATCGCCGCGACGATCGCCTCGCCCGACAGGGGCCGGCCGGTGCGCCGGGCGTGGTCGGCGGCAAGCGCCGGCCCCGAGACCCAGCGCTCGATGCAGCCGGTGCGCCCGCAGTAGCAGGCCGGCCCCGGACGCTCGTCGTCGCGCGGGGCCGGCAGGGGGTTGTGGCCCCACTCCCCGGCGATCCGCCCCCGGCCCGCGATCGAGCAGCCCCGCATTGCGATGCCGGAGCCGACCCCGGTGCCGAGGATCACCGCCCAGACCAGGGGAGCGCCGGCGGCCGCACCGTCGACGGCCTCGGAGACGGCGAGGCAGTTGGCATCGTTCTCGACGCGGATCGGGCGACCGAGCGTCCGTTCGAGGTCGGCCGCGAAGGCCCTCCCGTTCAACCACGTCGAGTTGGCGTTCTTGACGAGGCCGGTCCCGGGCGAGATCGCGCCCGGCATGCCGATGCCGACGCTGCATCGTCCGCCGGCCGTCTCCTCCAACAGGGTCGCCAAGTCGGCGATCGCGCGGAGGGTGCCGGCATAGTCGCCCCGCGGCGTCGGCACCCGGCCCTGGCTCAGCACGGCTCCGCCGGCATCGAGGACGATGCCGGCGATCTTGGTGCCGCCGAGATCGATGCCGAGGCGAAGGGGCGCCCCGGCCGCCGGCAACATCACTCCGCCGCGGCGACCGTGGGTGCGGAGGAGCCGCCCGCGCGCATCGGCTCGGGCGTGTCGTCGGAGATGAGCGTGCCGATCGAGACCGGGTTCGCCATCACCTGATTGAGCTTGGCCACGTCGAGCTCGCCCTCCCAGCGGCTGACGACGACGCAGGCGACGCCGTTGCCGACGAGGTTGGTCAGCGCGCGACACTCGGACATGAACTTGTCGATGCCGAGCACCAGCGTCATCGCCGCCACCGGGACCGGGCTGTCCGGGATGGCCTGAAGCGTCGCCGCGAGCGTGATGAAGCCGGCACCGGTGACGCCCGAGGCACCCTTCGAGGTCAGCATCGCCACGATCAGGATCGTCGCGTACTGCGCGAAGGTCAGCTCGACCCCGATCGCCTGCGCCAGGAACAGCGTCGCCAGCGTCATGTAGATGTTGGTGCCGTCGAGGTTGAACGAGTAGCCGGTCGGGACGACGAGGCCGACGACCGAGTCCGAGGCGCCGAGGCGGCGCATCTTGGTCATCATGTGCGGCAGCACGGTCTCCGACGACGAGGTGCCGAGCACGATCAGCAGCTCGTCCTTGATGTAGGCGAGGAAGCGGAAGATCGAGAAGCCGGCAACCCGCGCGATCGCACCGAGCACCACGACGACGAACAGGATCGAGGTGACGTAGAAGGTGCCGACCAGCCACGCGAGATCGTAGACCTTGCCGATGCCGTACTCGCCGATGGTGTAGGCCATCGCGCCGAAGGCGCCGATGGGGGCGAGCTTCACGATCAGCCCGATGATGCGGAAGAAGACCTGTCCCGCCGTGTCGATGGCGCGGTTGATGCCGGCGGCGCGCTCGCCCATGCCGGTGACGACGACGCCGGTGAGGATCGAGACCAGCAGCACCTGGAGCAGGTCGCCGCTGGCGAAGGCGTCGAAGAAGCTCTTCGGGATCAGCCCCAGGATGTGGGCGACGGTCGAATCGGCGGCGGCCTTGCTCGCGTAGGTCGCGACCTTGCTGGCGTCGAGCTTGGTCGGGTCGGCGTTGAAGCCGGCACCGGGCCGGACCACCTCGCCGACGAGGACGCCGATCAGCAGCGCGAGGGTGGAGACCACCTCGAAGTAGAACAGCGCCTTCAGCCCGACGCGACCGACCTTCCTGAGGTCGCCGATCGAGGCGATGCCGTGGACGATGGTGCAAAAGATGATCGGAGCGATCATCATCTTGATCAGCGCGATGAAGGCGTCGCCGAGCCACTTCATTGACTTGCCGATGGCCGGATCGAAGAAGCCCAGGGCCACGCCGAGCAGGATCGCGATCAGAACCTGGATGTAGAGCATCTTGTACCAGGGCTCGTGGGCGGCAGCCTTCGCCGCAACGCCCATGCTCGTCGCATTCTGCATCGCTTGCGCCATGATTTCACCCGTGCACGTTCCGTGCACCCTCCCGTTGCGCCGGAGGCTAACGGCGTTGCGTCCGCGATTCAACGGCGCGTCAGTATTCCGACCCGGCAAAACAGTGACAAAAACCTGTCAATTCTTGGGCATGCACCTTTGCAGGGCACGCGTCACCCGGCACTCAGGTCATCGCGGTCGAATCGAACGCGACGCCGGACATCTCCGTCCCTCGACCGCCGTCGTCACTCGCCGGAGCCCCGCCGTGCCCCTCGCCCCAGCCGCCCGTACCGCCGTGCTCGGCGGACTGTTCTGCCTCGCCCTCAACGCACCGGCGCTGGCCGGGATCGTGGCCCAGATCGATCAGTCGCGCCAGCGCATGCGCGTTTTCGTGAACGGCACGCTGTCGCACGAATGGCCGGTCTCGACCGCGCGCCGGGGCTACGTCACGCCGAACGGCTCCTACCGGGTCGGCCTCATGGCACCGATGTGGCGCTCGCACAAGTATCATAACTCGCCGATGCCGCACGCGATGTTCTTCCGCGGCGGCTACGCCATCCACGGCACCTACGCCGTCGGGCAACTCGGAAACCGCGCGAGCCACGGCTGCATCCGGCTCAGTCCCGGCAACGCCAGCCGGCTGTTCAGCCTCACGCGCAGCCACGGCGGTGCGAGCGTCGTGATCCGCAACTGAGAGGCGTCACGAAACGCCCGACGCATCGTCGTCGCCCGCGTGAGGGGACGCGGTGGACCGGGCCTCTCGTGCGGCGCTCCGGGTCCTTGACCGGCAGACGCGGAGAGGGCGACCGCGACCGGTGGCCTCGGCGGATCAGGTCTGCTGCGTACGGCGCGGGCGCACGGTCCAGCGCTCGAACGTCGAGGCCGGGTCCTCGGCCTCCGCCGCCGGCTCGTGCGGCTGATGGATGGCGGCGCCGAGGGCCTGGGACAGGCTCTCGATCACGTCGTCGATGCGAGCGTCGGGCAGCGGTGCCTCCGCGGCCGGCTCGGGCTCGGGCTCCTGGACCGCGGCGGGCTCGGGCGGAGCCGCTTCGGGTTCGGCCGTTTCGACGGGCTCCGCCTCAACGGCGGGCGCCACGATCACGGCGGCCGCGGCCACGGGGGCCGCCGGCGCACCGGCCCCGGTGATCCGGCGGAGCGCATCCACGACGCCGTCCTTGTCGGCGGGCTTCTCGCCCGAGCGGACCGCGGCGCCGTAGCGGCCGAAGCCGAAGCGCGGCTCGATCAGATCGAGCACGGCATCGAGCGCGGCGTTGCTCAGCCCGATCTCGCCCGGTGCGGGCGTGCCCTGAAGCGCGAGGGCGTGACGTTCGTAGGCCGCGTCGTCGCTGACCTCGGGCCCGAACCAGGCCGGAGCGGAGAAGCCCGCGGCGTCGCCCTCGTTGTCGAAGCCGACGCTGATCAGATCGAGGCTGCCCGGGCTGACGTAGCGGTCGATCAGGGCCTCGCGGCCGCCGAGCGTCACCGCCGTGCGGTCGTAGGCGGCCCTGCCCGCGCAGACGTCGAGAAGGGCATCGCCGTGAGCCCGCGGCACGTCGGTGCGCTCCTCGGCCGAGACGCCCTGGGCATCCTTGGTGATGAGGATAAGATGGCATTGCTGCCCGTCGACGCGGACGAACGAGGTTCTGCCGCCCTGCGGCGCGAAGTAGCCCTCGGTGATCCGGGCGCCGCCGCGCTCCTTGCGGATCAGACGCACCAGGGCCGGTGACACGAGAAACCGCCGGACGACGCTCATACGCAAACCTCCGCCTTGGGATGTCCCACGGTGCGGAGACCGAAGGACGCGCAAGCCATTCTCCTCTGCCGGCGCCGCGGCACGGACGGAGACATCTCAAGGTCCGACGAGACGCTTCGCCGAAACCCGGGTTTAAGTCTTCGCCTCGTGCCGTGTTGTCATGGGCCGGCAGAGCCTTCGCGGCCTATCGGCCTCAAGGGACTAAGCAAAAAGACGCCGAAATCAAGACCGGAACGCGTGGAAAACCTTGTCGATCCGGCGCCATCCCGCCTCAAACGGCCTCGGAGCCGGAACTCTTCGGCGTGAATGCGAGGGCCGCGCCGTTCATGCAGTAGCGCAGGCCGGTCGGGGCCGGGCCGTCGTCGAACACGTGGCCGAGGTGGCCCTTGCACCGGGCGCAGTGGGCCTCGGTGCGGACCATCCAGTGGCTGCGGTCGACCTGGGTCTCGACGGCGCCGGGCAGCGGCTCGAAGAAGCTCGGCCAGCCGGTGCCGGATTCGAACTTCGTCCCGGTGACGAAGAGCGGCGTGCCGCAGCCGGCGCAGGCGTAGGTGCCGGCGCGCTTCTCGGCGAGCAGGCAGCTCGTCCCGGCGCGCTCGGTGCCGTGCTCGCGCAGAACCCGGTACTGCTCCGGGGTGAGGACCGCCCGCCACTCGGCCTCGCTGCGGGCCTCCGGCGTCATCGTCGCCGCGTCCGATTCGGTCATGGAATCCTCCAATCGTTGCATGGCTTTATATGGGTGCGCCGGCCGCGCCGCGCGAGGTGGTCAGGCGGCCGCGCCCACCGTATCGGCCATGCGCGCGGCGCGGGCTCCCATGGGCCGGGCCGGGCCGGTCGTCGTGTCCTGCCCGGTCTGGTGCTCGATCTCTGCGTTGATCTCGCCCCCCAAGAGCACGATCGTCGACGAGATCCAGATCCAGGTCATGAAGCCGATCACCGCGCCGAGCGACCCGTAGGTCTCGTTGTAGTTGCCGAAGCTCGACACGTACCAGGAGAACAGCAGCGAGGCCACGAGCCAGAGCAGGCCGGCCACCGCGCTGCCGACGCCGACCCAGCGCCAGCGCGCCCGCTCGCGGCTCGGGCCGTAGCGGTAGAGCAGCGACAGCCCGCCGAGCAGCACGACGACGAGCGCCGGCCAGCGCAGGGCCGCGATCAGCCACGCGCCGCCGCCGATCCCGATGAAGTTGAACACCACCGGCAGCACCACGATCGCGACCAGCGCCAGGATCACGAACACCAGGGCGCCGATGGTGAAGGTCAGCGAGCGCAGGTTGAGCATGACGAAGCTGCGCTTCTCGTCCTCCTCGTAGACGACGTTCAGCGCGTCGAACATCGCCTTCATCGCGGCGTTCGCGCTCCACAGCGACAGCACGAGGCTGGTGAAGAAGGTCAGGCCCAGGGTGCCGCCGCCCTTGGCGGCGATGCGCTTGACCTGATCGCCGATGATGTCGATGGCGCCCGCGGGCAGGACGCCCTGGAGGGTATTGAGGTGGTCGTTGATGACGCCGACATCGGCAAACAGCCCGTAGCAGGAGACGAGCGCCGCGATCGCGGGGAACAGCGACAATAGCGTGTAGAAGGTGACGCCGGCTGCGACCGAGAGGACGCGATCCTTGTTGAACTCCAGAAAGGTGCGGACGGCGACGTCCTTCCAGCCGACGCGGGTGATCCCGGTGGGGCTCGTCGCGGTCCTGCCCCGCTCCGGCTGCGTCGCCGCGACGAATTCTGCCTCGCGGCCGGAATGGGAGCGGGCGCCGCCGTCGTCCCGCCGCTTGGCCGGCGCGCCCGCATCTCCGGCAACGGGATCTGGCCCATCGGCGGCGCGCCTGGGCGCGACCACGAGCGCGATCAGGGCGGAGCCGAGCATCAGGGTCCACAGGACCGAGGCGGAGCCACCGTCGGTGAGCGGAGCGAGCGGGCGGGAAGGCGGGGAGGACATCGCGGGATTCGCAAGCTCTGCGGCCGCGGCTGGTCGCGACGCACGGGGGCTGAAACGTCGGCGCAGGCGCGCCGTTCCGCGCCAGCCTCGCCGAAGCCGCGCCCGCGCGCAAAGGGCCGCCCCTATCCCCGGTACAGGGCCGCGTGGGTCTCGCGCAGAACGTTCTTCTGCACCTTGCCCATGGCGTTGCGGGGCAGATCGTCGGCAAACAGCACGCGCTTGGGGCACTTGAAGCGGGCGAGCCGCCCTGCGAGGTAGGCCAGCACCCCCGCCTCGTCCGGGCCATCGTCCGAGCCCACCACCACCGCGGTGACGCCCTCGCCGAAATCGGCGTGCGGCAGGCCGATGACGGCGGATTCCACGACGCCCGGCATCGCGTCGATCTCGGCCTCGACCTCCTTCGGGTAGACGTTGAAGCCGCCGGTGATGATCAGGTCCTTGCCGCGCCCGACGATGTGGAGGTAGCCGCGGGCATCGACCTTGCCGAGGTCGCCGGTGACGAAGAACCCGTCGGGCCTGAACTCGGCCGCCGTCTTCTCGGGCAGGCGCCAGTACCCCTTGAAGACGTTGGGCCCCTTCACCTCGATCATGCCCACCGCCTCCGGGGCGACCGCGGCGCCGGTGTCGGGATCGACCACGCGCAGCGCCACGTCGGGCAACGGGAAGCCCACCGTGCCCGCCACGCGCTCGCCCGCGTAGGGGTTCGAGGTGCTCATGTTGGTCTCGGTCATGCCGTAGCGCTCGAGGATGGCGTGGCCGGTGCGCGCCCGCCACGCGGCGTGCGTCTCGGGCAGCAGCGGCGCCGAGCCGGAGGTGAACAGGCGCATGCGCGCGGTCGCTGCCTCGGTCAGGCCGGCCTCCTTGAGGAGGCGCGTGTAGAAGGTCGGAACGCCCATCATCGCGCTCGCCCGCGGCATCAGCCTCAGGATCAGCCCGGCATCGAGCTTTGGCAGGAACAGCATGCTGGCGCCGCTCGCGAGCACGGTGTTGACCGCCACGAACAGGCCGTGGGTGTGGAACACCGGCAGCGCGTGGATCAGCACGTCGTCGGGGGTGAAGCGCCAAGCGTCCACGAGCGTGCGGGCGTTCGAGGCGAGGTTGTCGTGGCTCAGCATGGCGCCCTTCGAGCGCCCGGTGGTGCCGGAGGTGTAGAGGATCGCGGCGAGGTCGTCGGGGGTCCGCGCCACGTCGGCGAAGTCGGTGCCGTGTGCGTCCGCGGCCTCGGCCATGGTGCCGTGGCCGGCGGCGTCGAGGGTGAGGACGCCGCAGGTGCCGGCCTTCTCGGCGACCGGCGCCAGCGCCTCGCGCTTGGCGGGATCGCAGACGAACAGGGCGGGCTCGGCATCGTCGAGGAAGTAGGCGACCTCGCCTGCCGTGTAGGCGGTGTTGAGCGGCAGGAACACCGCGCCCGCGCGCAGTGCGGCGAGGTACAGGAACACGATCTCGGCGCTCTTCTCGACCTGGGCCGCCACCCGGTCGCCGGGCTTCACCCCGGCGGCCGTGAGCGCATTCGCGTAGGCTCCGGTGCGCGCCAGCATGTCGGCGTAGGTGCAGCGCCGCCCGTCCGGCGTCTCGATGAGAATCCTGGCCGACGGGTCCGCGGGCAGGGTCTCCCGGACCAGGGCGAAGAAATGGTTCGTCATGACGTCAGCCCAACACGACACGTGGTATCCAGCCGGTGCCTCACGCCTCGGCGAGCACGACCGCGCGCGGCGGCGGCAGGTTGGCCCGCAGTTCGCGCGAGACCGCGCCGGAGGCCGAGACCGTGCCGAGATTGGCGTAGGTCTCGTGGTTCTTCTCGATGGCCGAGAGATCGTAGAGGTAGTTCACCATCAGCCCGAAGGACTGCTTCAGGCCCTTGGCCGAGGTGTCGCCGAGGAAGTTGATCCGCTCCAGCCGCGCGCCGTTGCCGAGATGGAAGCGCGCCACCGGATCAAGCGGGCGGCCGCGCTCGTTCTTGGCGCGCAGGAAGTAGGCGGCGGCTGCCGGCAGCAGCGCCTTGCGCACCGCGTCCGCCTTGGCCTTGTCGGTCGACCACTCGGGATCGTCGAGGAGGCGCAGGACCTCGACGTCCTCGCGGGCGAGTCCCTGCGGCGCATCGGCCCGGCGCTCGCGGTCGAGCCAACGCGCGAAGCCGGGCACCGGCGAGAGGGTGACGAAGGTCTTCAGGGTGGGGATCTCGCGGGCAAGGTCCTCGACCACCTGCTTGATCAGGAAGTTGCCGAAGGTGACGCCGGCCAAGCCCTTCTGGCAGTTCGAGATCGAGTAGAAGATCGCGGTGGTGGCCGCCTTCAGGGCCAGCGGCTCCCGCGCCTGGGACAGGATCGGCGCGATGGCGGGCGCGATGCCCCCCGTCAGCGCGACCTCGACGAAGATCAGAGGCTCGTCGACGAGGGCCGGGTGGAAGAAGGCGAAGCAGCGCCGGTCGGCGGGCTCGATCCGGCGGCGCAGGTCGTCCCAGCCGGCGATCTCGTGGACCGCCTCGTAGCGGATGATCTTCTCGAGGATGTGCGCCGGCGTCGTCCAGTCGACGTGGCGCAGCACCAGGAAGCCGCGGTTGAACCAGGACGCGAACAGGTGCTCGAAGTCGGCGTCCAAGCTGTCGGCGGCGTCGATCAGGACGACTTCGCCCTCCTCGCGCAGCGTCCGGCGCAGGTCGAACAGGTCCCCGCGCATGCGGACGAGGCTCAAGGTCCCGTCCCGGGCGAGGTTGAGGCGGCGGATCAGCTCCTGCGAGCGCGGCTCAGCCGCCTCGTGCAGCGATCCGAGGCGGGCGCGGGTCGGGTCGGCCCGGTAGGCCGCGATCGCCGCGTCGACGGCGGCATGGTCCGCGTCGAACTCGACGGCGATCAGGCGCAGGAAGGCGTGGCGCTCGGGTGCGGCGAGCGTGGCGTAGCGGTCGAGGATCAGCCGGGCCAGCGCGACGCCGGAGGCCTCGCCCCGCCGTGAGATCAGGTCCTCGCACAGCCTGACCAGTTCGGCGGCGTTCGCCCGCGCGGCGAGGTCGCCGCGGCCGAAGCCGATGAGGTCGCGGCCGCGGTCGCTGATCGTCTGGAGCAGGTCGCCGAAGAAAGAGATCGCCGCCATGGAACGCCGTCCGCGCCTCGCTTCGAGCCCGGCGGCCGGTCCGGCCGCGCGTTTCCGCGGCGGTGCCGCTGAATCGACCGTTTAGGGGGTGACGCGACGCGGGACCAGAGGCAAGTGCGGGATGCCCGATGCGCGGCGAACCGAACCCGGGGACGTTGGCCAGACAGCCTCGGCAGACGCGCCTTGCGACGCGGAGCCGCGTCAGCGTCGGTCGTCGTCCATCGCGGCCACGACGGCGCAATCGGCGCGTTCGCGCCAGTCGCCGAGGCCGTACTGGCGGGCGAACTTCAGTTCGGCCGCGCGCCGCGCACGATCCGGATCGCGCGCGCTCTGGATCTCCACCGTCCCGATCGTGAACGGCAGCCCGAGAATCTGCTTGGCGAAATCGACGCGGTAATTCGGCATGCAAGCATCCCTGTTTCCGGTGGGTTCGACGCTGTCCCGGGCACGAAGCGCTGCGGGCGATCCTCTTTGGCCGTATCGGGACCCGAATGCGCCCGATCGCCGAACCAGCGCGCTCGGACGAAGGCTGGCGACACGGGGGACTTGAACAACGATATAGGGAGGCAATGCCGGCAACGGAACCGGGTGCGCCACTCCCACGCGCCCGTGCCCCGCATCCGGCGCCGTTGCCAGGGCCGGCCGCCGCGCCTAGGCGAGGCGCCTGCCCCCAGACCCGAGATCGTCCATGCTCGCGCAGCCGACCTGCTCCGCCGACCCGCAGGCCCGACCGTGAACGGTGGGATCGCGGGACCGCCCGGGCCGGAGCTCACCGCCAGGGCGCGCCTCGGGCTGACGCTGATCGCGGGCGGCGCGGTCGCCAACATCTACTACAACCAGCCCCTGCTCGGGCTGCTGGTCGCCGAGTTCGGGGAGTCCGCGGCCCTCTGGGTGCCGACCGCCAGCCTCATCGGCTACGGCTTCGGCCTCGTCGGCCTCGTGCCGCTGGGCGACGCGCTCTCGCGGCGAACGCTCATCCTCGGCCAGTTGCTGGGCCTGTGCGTCGTGCTGATCGCCGCCGGCCTCAGCCCGAACCTCCCGGCGCTGGCGCTGGCGAGCCTCTTCATCGGCGTCCTCGCCTCCGCCGCGCAGCAGGCGGTCCCGTTC
Organism: uncultured Methylobacterium sp.; assembly: GCF_964242245.1. Classification (NCBI taxonomy): domain Bacteria; kingdom Pseudomonadati; phylum Pseudomonadota; class Alphaproteobacteria; order Hyphomicrobiales; family Methylobacteriaceae; genus Methylobacterium; species uncultured Methylobacterium sp. The sequence goes on from NZ_CAXTBY010000006.1 coordinate 98,654, forward strand.
GCGGCCGAACTCGCGCCGGACGCCACGCGGGGGCGCATCGTCGGGCAGGTGATGACCGGACTGCTCTCGGGCATCCTGCTCGCCCGAACCCTCAGCGGCTTCGTGGGCGCCCATCTCGGCTGGCGCGCGGTGTTCCTCGCCGCCGCGGGCGTGGCGCTGGCGATGGTGGGGATCGCAGCCGCGACCCTGCCGCGCACGGTCCGGACCCAGCGCCTGCGCTACCGCGCCCTGATGCTCTCGATCCTGCACCTCGTGCGCACGCAGCCGGTGCTGCGCAGCGCCAGCCTGTCGCAGGCCCTGCTGTTTGCCGCCTTCAACGCCTTCTGGGTGACGCTCGCGCTGCTGGTCGAGGCGGAGCCGTTCGGCCTGTCGGCGGCGGGCGCCGGCCTGTTCGGCGTGATCGGCGTGTGCGGTGCGCTCGTCGCGCCGGTCTCGGGGCGCTTCACCGACGCGCGCGGGGCCCGCCCGGTGGTGATCGGCGGCAGCCTCCTCGTCGTCGCGGCCTTCGCCGTGCTCTGGGCCGGAGGCACGTGGTCGCTCGTGGCGGTCGGCCTCGGCGTCCTCCTGCTCGACATCGGCATCAACGGCGCGCTCATCGCCAACCAGACCCGTGCCTACGCCCTCGTCCCCGGCGCGCGGGGGCGGATCAACACGGCCCTGTTCACGATGATGTTCGTGTTCGGGGCGCTGGGCGCCTATGCCGGATCGCACGCCTTCCTGCTGGCCGGATGGCCGGCCGTCTGCGCCGTGGGAACGACCTTCGCCGGACTCGCGGTGCTCGTGGCGGTGCTGGATCGGCCGTCGCCCGCTACCTGAGGATTCGCGACAGCCGGCACCACTGCGCCCGGTCCGCCGGCAGGCCGAAGCGCAGGCGCGACGGGGCTTCAGCGAACCGCCGGACGTGGATGCCGGCCTCGCCGAGCGACCGGTGCAGGCCGGGCGCATCGGGAAAATCCGCGGTGCGGAACAGGACCGTGCCGCCGACGATGGTTCCGCCCGCGCGGCGGATCATCCGGTCGAGGCGCGCGGCGTCCCGCCCCCGCACGACCGCGGCCTCGGCGCGCCAGGGGGCGTCGTCCAGCGCGGTCCGGCCGATGACGAGCGCGGCCCCCGACACGGCCCAGGGCCCGAGCGCGGCAGCGATCGCCCCGGCGATCTCCGTCCCGGCCACCGCGAAGCCGAGCCTCAGCCCGGCGAGACCGAACGCCTTGCCGAAGGAGCGCAGCACCACGATCCCCGGGCGCAGCCGCGGGCACAGGCTCTCGACGGCCTCCAGGTCGGCGAAGGCCTCGTCGACGACGAGCAGGCCGCCGCGGGCGGACAGCCGCTCGGCGCAGGTCAGCAGCGCCGAGGCGGGCCACGTCCGGCCGTCGGGATTGTTCGGGTTGACGACCACGACCACCCGCGCCGTGCCCGCCTCGGAGAGGTCCGGCACGGTGGAGACCGCGTGGCCGGCCCGCCCCCAGGCAGCCGCGTGCTCGGCGTAGGTCGGCCCGACGACAGCGACGCCGGTCGGCGCGACGAGACGCGGGAGGGTCTCGATCAGGATCTGCGTGCCGGGCGCCGGCACGACGCAATCCGGATCGGCCGCGCCGTAGGCCCGCGCCGCCGCCCGGCGGAGCGCCGCGTGGTCGGCGGCCGCGGGCAGCCGCCGGAACAGGCTGGCCTCCAGCGGCGGGCAGGGATAGGGGACCGGATTGATCCCGGTCGAGAGGTCGATCCACGGCTCGGACGCCTCGGGAAACATCCTGCGCGCGGCGTCGAGGTCGCCGCCGTGGGCGATCGGCACCGCATCCCCCCCGCCGGCCACCCGAAACAGATGCCCTGGACCGCGCTCGCTCATCCGCCCGCCACGCTGGCCCTCCTCGCCCTCGCCCTCGCGGTCGAGGCGGCGGTCGGCTACCCGGACGCGCTCTACAGGGCGCTCGGCCACCCTGTCACCTGGATCGGCCGGCTGATCGCCGCCCTCGACCGGGTCCTGAACCGCGGCGGGGGCGGGGCGCGGCGACTCGGGGGCGTCGTGGCGGTCGCCGTCCTCGTGGCCGTCGCGGGCGGGGCGGGATTGAGCCTGACGCGCCTCTGCGCGCTCGCCGGACCGCTCCCCGCACTCGTTCTCTTGGCGCTCCTGTGCGCCAGCCTGCCGGCGCAGCGAAGCCTTCACCAGCACGTCGCCCGCGTCGTCGCGGGCTTGCGGGACGCGGGCCTGCCGGGCGGGCGCCGGGCGGTGGCGATGATCGTCGGGCGCGATCCCGAGACGCTGGACGAAGCCGGCATCTGCCGCGCCGCGATCGAGAGCCTGGCGGAGAACTTCTCCGACGGGATCGTCGCGCCGGCCTTCTGGATCGGGATCGGCGGCCTGCCGGGGGGGGCGATCTACAAGGCCATCAACACCGCCGACAGCATGATCGGCCACCGCACCCCGCGCCACGCGGCCTTCGGCTGGGCGGCGGCCCGCCTCGACGACGTCGTCAACCTGCCGGCCTCGCGGCTGGCCGCCCTGCTGATCGCCGCCGCAGCACTCCGGCCCGGCGCCTCGGCCGCGGGCGCATGGCGCACGGTGCTGCGCGACGCGCGCCGGCACCGCTCGCCCAACGCCGGCTGGCCGGAGGCGGCGATGGCCGGCGCCCTCGGGCTGCGGCTCGCCGGCCCGCGAATCTACGGCGGCGTCGCGGTCGAGGATGCCTGGATGGGCGACGGGCGGCCCGCGGCCGGTCCCGCCGACGTGGAGCGGGCGCTCGCGGTCTACCGCACGGCGTGCGGGCTGCTCTGGCTCCTCGTCGCATCGACGGCGATCCTGATCGCCGTCGTCTGAGGCACCCGCGTCGGAGGCGCATCCCGTGCTCAGGCGTGGCGGATGCCCTCGGGCGCCGTGCCCGAGGCGTCCGCGACCCGCCGGCTCGCATCCCGTCGCAGGGCCGCCAGCACGACGAACACCATGCAGGCGCCGAGCATCAGGCAGATGGACAGGAACATCATCGGGACGAGGTCGCTGCCGCTGCGGTCGCGGATCATCGGCACCGCGTTCTGGGCGATGAAGCCGCCGAGGTTGCCCACCGAGTTGATCGCCGCAATGCCGGCGGCGGCCGACGCGCCCTTCAGGAAGGTCGGCGGCAGGGACCAGAACACCGGCTGCGCCGAGAAGATGCCGGCGGCGGCCACGCACAGGCAGGCGAACTTGAGGGCCGAGCCCGGCACCACGACGCTCAGCGCGAGCGCAGCGGCGGCGACGAGCCCCGGCCCGACCACGTGCCACGTCTGCTCGGCCGTGCGCGCCGCGTGGCGCGGCACCCACCACAGGGCGAACCCGGTCACGACCCACGGGATGATGTTGATGAACCCGTTGACGGTGTTCGAGACGCCGAAGCTCCGCACCACCGTCGGCAACCAGTAGCTCAGGCCGTAGGCGGCGAGCGGAAAGGCGACGTAGACGGAGGCCAGCATCCACACCCGCCGGTCGAGCAGCGCCGCGAACGGGTTGCCGTGCTCCACCTTGCCGCCGGTGTCGCGCTCGCGCAGCAGGGTGTCGGCCAGCCAGTCGCGACCGGCCCGGTCGAGCCAGGGCGCCGCCTCCGGCCCGTCGGGCAGGGCGCGGAGCACCACCACCGCGAGCACCAGGGCCGGCAGCCCGGTGCTGAGGAAGACCCATTGCCAGCCCTTGAGGCCGAGGGTCCCGTCGAGGTCGAGCAGCGCGCCCCCGACCGCGGCGCCGACGGCGTTGGCCAGCGCGCTCGCGATCATGAACCAGCCGATCATCGCGGCGCGGTGCGCCTGCGGGAACCACAGGGTCAGCACGAACAGCACGCCGGGGAAGAACCCGGCCTCGGCAACCCCCAGCAGGAAGCGCAGGGCGTAGAACATCGCCGTGTTCTGGGTGAAACCGAGGAGCACGGTGACGAGGCCCCAGGTCGCCATGATCCGGGCAAACCACAGCCGCGCGCCGACCCGCTCCAGGATGACGTTGGCCGGCACCTCGCACAGGAAGTAGCCGAGGAAGAACAGCGACGCGCCGAGGCCGTAGACGCTCTCGCTCAAGCCGAGGTCGCCGACCATCTGCAGCTTGGCGTAGGAGATGTTCTGCCGGTCGATGTAGGCGATCAGGTACATCAGCCCGAGCAGCGGCATCAGCCGCCACGTCACCGTCGCGATCGTGCGGCGGGCGAGCGCGTCGTCGGCTGCGGGCGGGTCGAAGGGGAGCGTCTGCGTCGGCGTCATCGGGCGTTCCTCGCATCCCGGCGGTCCCTCGTGGAGACCGCGCTTTGGCGCGAGATTAAGCAGACTTGCGTTGGCAAGCCAACGCTTCGTCCGCTTAGCTTCTTGTTTTATCGCAGGTTTTTGTCGGAAAACCGCGGGGCACTTTTCCGAAGCCTGCTTAGGCCGGGACGGCGCGGCGGCCTATCGGACGCGGCACGAACGCCTCAGCGGCGGCAACTGCCCCAGTACAGAAACCGTCCCGTGTAGCGGTTCCGGCAATAGACCCGCGGGCGAGAGGCGCTGCGGCAGCGGCCCCAGTACAGGAACCGACCGCTGCGCCGGTTGAAGCAGAAGGTCCGTGCCTCCTGAACCAGAGGGTTGCCGGCATTCGTCCCGAACAGTCCGGCGCCGCCGACCGGTGCTGCGCCTGCAAAGCCCTGCATCATCAGGAGAAGGGCACCGCACGCGAACGCGGTCGAAAAGCCCAAGCGCGGCATCGTCATTTCGCTCTCCCCGCGATTGAATGAAGATAAAACTTTTTACGAATGCCGAGACGGTTATTTTCCTGGCCATAAACCGAATCGAATTCTGTTTTCGATCGTATCGCGTCGGCGGGAAAAGGCGACGGCAAAATTCATCTGCTCATGACGGGCTCGGTTCGGGGCGTGATCGAGATCGCCGTGCTGGCGGATGCTAAGCAGACTTGCGTCCGCAGGCCAACGCTTCGTCCGCCTAGATCCTTGTTTTGCCGCAGGTTTTTGTCGGAAAACCGCGGGGCACTTTTCCGAAACCTGCTTAGAGCCTGTTTGAGTCCCTCAGTTGGCCGTCCCCATCTGTGTCGTGTGCAAACAC
>NZ_CAXTBY010000007.1:0-85429 GCF_964242245.1 uncultured Methylobacterium sp.
CTCGTCGTGCAGGGTCGGCTGGTTGCGCTTGAGCGCCAGCAGATAGTCGCCGCCCCTGCGCGTGATCGCTTCGGCCATGGCCGGGTTGGTGGCGATGGCGTTGATGGTGACGAGGGCGCCGGCGATGTCGAGGCGCTCCAGGATGGCGTGCATGGCCGCGCACGCGTTCGCCTTGGTCTCCACGGCCTCCTGCGCCAGCACGAGGCGTTGGGTCGAGGCCCAGGCCGAGACGAGGTGGAGCGGCTTGAGCCCCGCGGACGCGTCGCCCGAGCGCCGCAGGCTCTTGCCGTCCATTGCGATCAGGTCGGCCGCGTCCGGGCGCAGTGACAAGGCCCAGCCTCGGAAACAGGCTTCGAACAGGGCCGGGTCGATCCGGTTGAGGACCACCCGCAGCCAGTCCTCCTTGGGCGTTCCAAAGAAGTACTCTGCATAGCTCCGCAGGAACGACCGGTGACGCTCGCCCCACAGGGCGATCTCGTCACAATCGTCGCAGCCCGCGATGGTCGCGCAGGTCACGAGGAACAGCACCTCGCGCAGCGGATACTTGACCTTGGCCGGTTCACGCGGGTCCTCGAACTGACCCAAACGGTCCAAAAGCAGGCGAAGGCTGCTCTGCGTGAGAGGGGGGGGCCAGATCCAGCGCGTCCAGCTCCAAAAATCCAGACGCTCCTGAATCACGCGTATCCCAAGATGGCCATCCCCCCAACAAACCGCGTTAACCTGACCACGGCGCCGTGCTGGGGTCGCGCGGTCGGTTGACACCTGCCCACCCCCTCACCATAAGGGCCCCGCGCGGCCCGAAGGGTCGTCCTTTGGGGGGAATGTCCCGAGTGGCAAAGGGGGCGGACTGTAAATCCGCTGCGTAAGCTTCGTAGGTTCGAGTCCTACTTCCCCCACCAAGCCTTCCTTCCCCCCGGCGGTGCGATCCGGATCTCGCGGGCCGGCCCTCCGATCCGTCTTCTCAAGCGGACGGTGCCGTGCTATCCGGCCAAGCGCGCGGGTGTAGCTCAATGGTAGAGCAGCAGCCTTCCAAGCTGAATACCCGGGTTCGATTCCCGGTACCCGCTCCACTCCCTTCACAGTCGAAACCGCAGTCAGATGAGTGCCTTAGCCTTCGACGGCAAGGCCCGGCTGGTATCGCCGTGACCCCCTTGATACCAGCCTGATACCAGCCGCGGGACGAATCAGGCCTCGGGTTGAGGTCCTCCGCCGCCGTCCGGGCACGGACCGTCCCCGCCGAGAAGCGCCATCCCGTCGACCAGCGCACGGTAGCTGATGGGCGTCATCCGGATCTCCGCCGACAGGTCCGTGATGATCGGTCCCGGCCGGTAGGCGGCATCCCGGCCTGAGACGAAGCGAGCGCGGCGAACCGCGCGCGTTGCTGCCGGGGCGATCCGGAACGTCACGGTGTCGACGTCCCCAGTCCCGAACCCGATCTCACCGGACGGCATGACCTTCGGGAACACGAGGTCACCCAGGTTGAGCTTGTAGGTGCCGTCCTCGTTCTGGGTCGTGTGCCGGGCCGGGTCCCCCCCGAGGCGGACCGTGATCGTTTCGACGGCAGGCTCGTCACGGCCGCGGAAGTCCATGGAGGCCTCGTAACCGGTGATGATGCCTTGCCTCATGGCGGCGCTGATCGCCTCGTGGCGTTCACGGCCCCTCAGGATCCGGAAAGGTTCATTCGGCCCCGTCCTGTAGAGCACCGCCCCATCCGGGCCCGCGGGCGCCTCATCGCGGACGTCGCTGGCCGGGCCGGGCGTCAGGAATCCGGACGACCCGCCCCCGACGAGCTCGACCTCTGTGAAAGGCGCATCGGAGCCGGCCGGGCGAACCATGATCCGTCCGTAGACGATGCCGGCGTACGGGTTCGCTCGCCTCGCCGTCTCGGCCTTCCGGCGCGGCTCGACGGCGTCCTGCAGGTCCTGGGGCGCCTTGTCCGGCCGCCAGGTCCGCCCGTCCGCGCCGGTCAAGGCGATCTTCTCCGGGATGCTCAGGGTCGCCCCGGCATCGCGGAAGGCAACGACGAGTTGGCGTAGCTGGCGGATCGACCAAGCGGAGGGCTGGCTGTTCTGCGGGCCCGCGGCGTTCTCGACCTCGGCCTGCGTTCCTGCGCTGTGGGTGTCGATCTCGATCAGGAGGTAGCTGAGCCCGTCAGCCTTCCGAAGGGACCAGAAGCCATCGGACACCATCCTCTCGTCGCCGGTGAGGCCCTGGCCGTAGCCCCGGCTGTCGAGACAGTTGCCCATGCAGACGCCCTCGCGGCGCAGGGCCTGCTTCGTGACGAGGCGAACCCAATACCCGCCGTCGTCGGCCTCGATGCGGTCTGCGGTGCCCTTGTCGGTGGCGGGCGTCCGGTCGGACATGCGTCATCCTCGCGATGCGAGGAATGGCGGTACGCCTTTGGCCGAGGACCCGGCATGACCTCGGGGTCACCGGCAGCCGCGCCTATCCAGAGGCACTCCCTGCGATTCTATGGAAGGCGTCGATTCGCACCAGTGCGGAGCTCCATCGCGTGAGGCCTATGCCCTCGCGGCTTATCCCTCAAACGGGGCAAGCCGGGCCGCCATCTCCGTGGACAGCAGCACGCCGTCCTCGGGCTCCAGCTTCTTGAAGGCGGTCCGGAGGACGTGTGTCCAGTGCGTCTTCCCGGCGGTCAGCTTGAGCCGTTCCCTGACGTCCGACATCGGGAGCCATCGGTCCTGAGGGAGCGTGAGAGAGGGTTTCGTATCGACGCAGAACGGCAGGGCGATGTCATAGTCGCCGCCGCCCCGAAGCGTCCTGAGGCCGGATTTCGTCACCAGGCGGACGTCGGCAAAAGAGCTCTTCCCAGACACGTAGGCGAAGAGGCGGTCACCCTCCTTCACGCGGTCTTTCAGGTATTCGAAACGACTAGTCACGCCGAAGAAGGTGAACCCGTTCTGGGCATCGATCTTCCAGTTCCCCGGGCTCTCGACGATGAGCCAATCCGTGTTGTCCGTCATACGCCCCAAGCCTTACTCTCGGCGCGGACAGCATCGGAACGTCCTATTCCTGTCAAGCTGCAACGAGGGCGGCCACCGCCTCCACGAAGGCCCTTTCCTCATCCATGATGCTTTCCGCACCGAGGTCGATGTGGCCGGTGAAGAGGGAGAAGGCGCCGATCCTACCCACGAAGGCGACATGCCCCTGGGCCGGCTTCCGGCCGGCATAGAGGATCATGATCCTGTCGCACCCGAACCTCGCGCCGTAGCCTATCACCTGGTTCCTCTCCGACGGGTCCGGCACGTCCTGCGACGGCCGGTACTTCACGTCGATGATCAGGCGCGTCCCGGCGGCGTCCGCGATGACGATGTCGGGCGTCGCCGGCGGGTTCTTCAGTCCCGCCCGCAGGTCCGTGAAGAGCGGAGCCTTGGCGCCCCCCGCGCCGTCCACGTTCCCGTTCAGGACGCGTGTGGCGCCATCCCGGGAGAGCCACTCGGCGAGGAGGCGGCGGGCGTACCGCTCGTAGATCTCCTCCATGTTGACCAGGATGCTCGGCAGGGACGCAAGGCCGCCGGCGCCGCGTATCGCAGGTCCCATGTCGGCGACGACGATCTGTGCGATCACGAGAGCGTCCGGGTATCCTTCGTGATAGGCCGGCAGGCGCCTCACGTAGCCCGTGACAGCCGACGCAGTGACCTCCGCAGCCGTTGGTCTCCCGACCCCTTTGAGCCGCTCAAGGCCCCGTCGGATGCGGGTGAGCCGGTCACGTTGGATCGCGGACCCCGTCGCAAGGCCGCTGTAGTGTCCCAGCAGCCGTTCGAAGGCCTGCCGCAAAAGGCGGTTCGCACCGTTATCGGGCGTTCGTTCGAAGGCGCTCGATGATGCCACGGGGCGGCCCGCCTTGGCCGTTCGCCAGGCACTCTTGAACGGATCGATCTTCCCGACCGGCGAGGATCCCACGCGCTCGCGACGAGCGTAGTCCTTTATCAGGCCGTGCTCCCAGACCTGGTCGAAGGCGTCGAGCAGTCGATTCGCCAGGACGTCGAACAGCGCCGAGGGTCGCTCGGCCGTCCGGGAGAAGTGGCGCAGGTAGGCCAGCGTTTCCGGTGCGTAGTCCGTCAGCCCGATGAGCCGTTCGAGATTGGCGACCGGGACCCGCGTCCCGACCTCCAACGCGTAGCGCGCGTTCAACGGGATGAAACCAACCCAGCGCCCGCACTGCACCGCGGGAACGCCGTCCTTGAAGCGCAGGTCGAAGCGCTTCAGCACGTCCCTGTAGATGTCAGGCCGGCCGCCCGGACCGATGATGTCGGCCGGCAGGAGCTTGGTCTCGTGCTCGACCGCGGTGATGACCGTCCGGGCGGCCTGAGGGGGGCCTGCGAGCCCACGGGCGACGAGGACGGTACCAAGCGCCTCGATAGCATCCACGGCGGGCTACGCCTCCCCGCCGGCGGGCGCTGGACCCTCCATCGCGTGCTGCCAGCGGGCCTCGATGTCGGCCATGACCTGCGGGTGGAGACGGCACGCCTTCTGGAAGAAGGGCCGCAGTCGAAGCGCCCAGGTCTGGCGGGCGCGGTCCGGCGTATCACACGTGAGGAGATAGGCGTGTCCAAGATGGCAGAGCTCGTTCTCGACGGTCTGCACGCCCTCGAAGAACACGGCCATGCGGTCGATGAGGTCCGGAGCCGTCCCCCGTTGAGCCAGGATGGTGCGCAAGGCGGCCACGCTCGGCAGCAGGTCTAGTTGGGCGAACCGCCGTTCGAGGGCCACGTCGAGCTCATCCACCCCCTTGTCCCAGGGGTTCATGGTGGCGAGGATCGCCAAGTTCCGCGGGACGTTCATCTCGTTCCCTGACGCGAGGAGGAAATCCCGCCCGCGCTTGTCGGTCTCCAGGTAGGTGAGGGCCTCCCCGAAGACCCGGGCAACGTCGCAGCGGCTGATCTCATCGATGACGAGGACATGCAGCAGGTCCGGACGCTCGCGAGCCGCCTCGCAGATCAGCGGGAAGGTCTTCGACTGGAGGGTGAAGCCGCCGCTCTCGCGCGGGACGAAACCCTCCATGAAGTCCTCGTACTGGTAGGACGTGTGGAACTGCACCGTCCAGACCGTGGTCGGATCGCCCGTGAGGACCTCGGCCACCCGGCTCGCGTACCAGCTCTTCCCGGTCCCAGGGGGACCCGACAGGATCACGCCGGCAAACCCAAGGTCGAGGGCCATCCGGATCTGCGCAAGGATGGCGTCACCCTCCAGTTCGGGATGGAGCGCGACCACCTCGGGTGCGGGCGGGGCGTCGTCCCCCGGCAGCCCGAGGTCCTGCTTCGTAAGCGCGCGAACGCGATTCTCGGTGACACCGTCCATGCTACGCCACCGCCTGCACGGCTTCGAGGTCGCCGTCCTGATAGTTGAGGCTATCGTCCGCAAAGAGCAGGTCGAAGGTCGCCGCCTCCGACGACGTATCGGGACGTAGGCCGAACTCGTCACGGAACAGCGCGACGGTTCGCTGGATATCACGCGCCTCCAAGCGGAAACCGTAGTCCCGGTAGAGGAAGGCGGTGAGCGAGACCACGGGGACCTTGTTGTTCTTCAGGAGGCGGTCGAGGGCGGCCCCCGCGTGGTCATCGAGCAGGTCGTAGGTCGCGCTGCGATGCGTTCCATCGACCCGGATGACGTCGATGAGCTTCCCTTTCGAGCGCAGCGAGCTCGGGGCATAGGAGCCGGCGACGTTGGCATTGAAGGGTTCGAGGCCCTTCCCCCGGGACTTGAAGGGCCGCACATATGGTGCCGTATCCGGGTGACCTTCGGCCCTGAGATAGCGGTCGTGGAACTCGTTGATGTCCGCCGCCCTGGCGGGGTGGCCGCCATTGGCTCTCAGGGCCCGCAGGATCGCAAGGTACCCAGCGAAGTGCTCATGGATCGGGTGAGCCGACAGGTTGGCGATGGCCCGGAGGACGGCGTCCTTGGTGAATGCGTAGGTCTCACCCGACCCTGGACCTGCTGCCACCTGACGTTGCCCTCTTCGGCTCGGGGGGATTCGCCAGATCTATACCGTACGCACTCCGACCAGCGGAAGCGGCTGCGCGCAATGTTGAGCCGGTTCCCGAGAACGGGTCCAGGACGATGCCTGGACGGTACGGACCTTCGCAGCCGCAGTCCGTCCAACCGGCCGTGACGCGCTTCGCGAATGTGAACTCCCGGAAGTAGCCGCCTAGGGCGGCCTTGGCCTCGGCCGCCAGACGCTGCACGGCGGCCGAGTTCCTCCCGGTGCCTGTCTGCGTCTTCATTGCCTTGCCCGCGTCCGAGATGCCCGTCGCCTGGATGGCCGCGATGTGCGCGTCCGTCAGGCCCTTCTCGGCCGCCAACTCCATGGCCCGGCGAGCCTGCGGCCGAGCGGTATCCAGCATCGCGGTGCGTTCCACGACCCGCCGCCTCGGCTTGCCACAGCACGTGCAGACCTGCTCCGGGCAGGCCAGGGTGAGGATGCGGTCGACCAGTTCGACAGGGTATGGGGCCAGGTGGGCGCTGGTGTCCCGCCGCAACCCGATGGTCCAGACGTCGGTCGGTCCCGTTCCGTTGCCGTACTTCTCAGCGTAGCCGAACTGGTCGTAGTAGTAATTCTTGTTGCGGACGAAGTGGAAGATGAACTCGTGGCGGCTCTTAAGCCGATCCTTCGCGGGATCGGGCATCCCGCCTTCCTTCACCCAGATGATGCGGTTCCGGAGCTTCCAGCCCGCGTCCTCGGCCGCGACCTCAAGCCTGGCCGGGGTGCCGGCGAGCGAGTTCCGGTGGTAGGTGTCCCCCAGGTTGATGAAGACCGAACCCCATTCCGGAATGACCCGCTTCCAGTCCTCCATGCATTCGAGGAGCGAGGCGACGAACAGGTCGGCCGTCGGTTCCTGACCGATCTGCCCCGTCACCCCGTAGTCCCGCTTCAGCCAATAGGGTGGCGAGGTCACGACGAGGTCGGCGTTCCCGGCCTTGAGAGGCACGGCGCGGGCATCGCCGAAGAGGGTCTTCACGAACGCCGGTTCGCACACCGGTTCGAGCGGCGTCGCCTTCCCGCGACGGGAACGGATCGTCGCCCCATCGGCCGTTCCGGGACGGGGGTGCAACTGGTCGAGCTTGAGGTTTACGTTCATCGCGATAGCGGCCTACGTGAAGTTGCATCGATCCATCTGGCTGGCGACCTACCTGTCGCCGGCGCCCGCTCTCACGTGCGTTTCGATTTTATCTGCAACTTCGTAGATCCTCGCTTGGCGGCGTGCTCCGTCCATCATGTATTAACGTAAGCCGAGGCGCCAGCGGAGAGTGGGAAGAGCGTTACCAACAGCCTGGACGCCGCCTCACCCCCTGCCAATCGGGGCACGCACCGGAGCCGCGCGATCTGCGACGCGCATGCGACGGAGCGGTAGCGCGCGAAGGCGGAAGGGAGGGGTTAACGGTCGGGGCGAAGACATCCTCGGGACCAACTCATAAACGAGTTACCCGACTTGGCGGTTAGGTTGTCCTAATGTCCTGATTGTCGGCGTGAATCAGAGTCGCCGCCACCCAGCCAGACCCTGGGCCTCAACTCGTTTATGAGTTTGTTTTCCGGCCAATTCCACGACATTTGAGAGACCGCGTTAACATTAGAGACCGCCCATCGCGCGCAGTGCATCCTTGTCCTCATCTGCGATTAGGGTGACTTTCAAGTATTCCGCAACGTCCCCCCAAAGGTACTTCGGGTTGCCATTGAGGTATCCCGCGATATGTCCGTTCACGATTGAGTAGTGATAGTCCCAGTGGTTCGACATCATGGGGTTATCCCAGGTGGTTATTGGGAAAGCCCCATCGTACGTGGCGTCATGCCAGGGCCGGTTTGCCGGCGAGCGCATTCCACTGAACTCGATCAGCGTGGCGAAATGCGTGTCACGCTTGGGGAGGCGAACGAACCAGGCGGTCATCGGGCGCTGAATGAGCAGGGCCCGCGCCTGGTCGGTCCAGTCGGCCCGCTGCCATTGCGGGTCGCATTCGAGTTCGAGGTTGGACGTCGTCATCCTTGCCTCGACTTTGTATCCGTGGATCGTGCGGGGGCGCCATGACGGGCGGCGAATGGTCGGCATGGGCTCTCTCCTGTTGCCGGGCATCCTCGGGGCAACGGGTTACGACCGCCGGAATCCCGCGCGGCCTCATCGCGCCAGGGTTTCCAGTCCGTGAACTGGCGACGAGGGCTCCCGGCCTTCTCACCGGCCTGCTATCCCGGGGACATGCGTGTCGCTCTCCATCCCGTCCCAGACGTCCCGAATGCCGTCGGCACGGTCGACGGCGATATCCTCATCGCCGTCGGTCGCGGTCTCCACGCCGGTGGGCGTTCTTTCCTGCCGGAGGATATCGGCGACGCCCTGGCCGAGGCGGTCGAGGTCGCCGGCAGCGCACTGTTCGGAAGTGACTACCTTGCCCCTCTCGCCCGCGTTCTCGGCCTCAATCGACGGTCCGTCGTCGCAGACCGCGTGGCCCGGAATGGCCTGCCGGACTGGGCCCTTCACGTATTGGGCTACGCCGCCGGGCACCCGACCCCGAGAGCCCTCGGCTACCTACTGATGGCCGCCGCCGAGCTACTCGATGCAGAGGCCAGGGACGCCCCAGCGGCCACGAGGCGCGCCGAGCTCGGGACGCTCGCCCGCCAGGGGTTGGAGGATGCGTTGGCCCTCGTGGAGCGGGCGCGCACGATGAAGCTGCTGCCGAGGTCTGAGTAACGATTCCTTCAGAGATGGTGGGGTAGAGCTTGGGCTTCTGTGTCGGATTTCTGATCCGGTGCGCGGTGCCAAGGATTACCCGAAATGACCAACGATGCTTCCCTCCGGGAGGCTGCCGCGTGGACGCTTGACGCGTTTCTAGTAGGCACGCTACCCGCCCCCATCACATCCGACAGCTTCCTCGCCCCGCTCGCCCGGGCGTTGCTGCAGGCGTGTCCGAAGCGCCCATCCCGGCACCGGGTGACCCACTTTCACGGTGACCTGGCCCTTGCGCTTCTGTGGCGCTCGGCCTGGGACCTGTCCGTCCGGTCGCAGGGGGCGTCCCAGCGCGACCGCCGGCAGGCGGAGGCAATCGCGCGCATCCAGGCCGCCGCGCTCCTTGACGAGCTCGTGCGGCGCGAGGCGGAGCTCGAACGCCTGACCGCGTTCGATATCGAGGGCTTCGACGATCAGCTCGCGGCCCTGCAGAACGTTCGATCCCTCGCCGGGGTGGTCGCCCTATGCCTCGCTGAGGCGGGAGTTAGGCAGGGCCAGGAATACGTCGCGCAGCGCGTCCGCGACCTGCTGCAAGGGCAAGGGGTCGACAGCCACCGTTACCTCACCGCAGCGATTGGGCTCCAGGTCGTCGGCCCGTGGGACCGCGGCCGCCGTAACCGCGGTTGGCTTGCGACCGTGCTGCAGGCCGGGGACACGCTCCTGGACATGGCGACGCCACAGCGGCCCCCGACGTGGGCGACCGAGGCGATGGCGAAGGCGGCGGCCGAGAAGGCCGAGGTGGCCCGCATCGACGACGGACCGAGCCTCCTCGTGCTCGCCTCGGTGCAACACCTGCCCGGCTCGGCCGAGGACGGAAAGGGCAAGCCGGGCGCCTCCACGTCAATGCATGCCAGGGGCGAGTGGGGACCCTTCGCGGCGCGCCGCTGGCCGCTCGTCTTGGTGCCCGACCTGGTTGAGGCGCGCGAGATCCTCGTCGGCGAGTTCCCCTACGCGGAGGGCGTAGTCGACGCGATCCTGCACGACCTCGCCGGGCGTTCGCACGTATGGCTTCGTCCGGTCCTGCTCGTGGGGGCACCCGGGGCCGGCAAGACCCGGCTGGCCCGGCGGCTCGCCGAGGTGCTCGGCCTGGCCTTCCAGGTCTATGGCTGCTCGGGCGTTTCGGACTCGTCCCTAATTGGCACAAGTCGCCAGTGGTCTACTGGCCGCGCGTCAATCCCCCTTCAACTACTGAAGCGGGTTTCGGCAGCCTGTGCTGTGATGGTGCTTGACGAAATCGACAAGGCCGGAACGGGGACGAACAATGGGTCTCTCGCCGATGGAATTTTACCTTTCCTATCTGACCCGGCGCGGATTTTTGATCCCTACCTTGAGTGCCAAGTCGACTTGAGCGGCATCTCGTGGCTCGCGACGGCGAACAGCATCGAGGGGCTGCGCAGGAGCCATCCGGCGCTGGTCGACCGCTTCAGGGTTTACGTGGTCCCTCCGCCTGGGCGCGAGCACCTGCCGGTCCTCCTCAAGGGCATCATGGGCGAGCTCCGGGCTGAGCGGGGCCAAGACGAGGTCTGGTGTCCAGACCTTTCGCCGGACGAGGCCGCGTTGGTGCTGGCGCATTACCGCGGCGGTTCCGTGCGCGGCGTACGTCGGCTCGTCGAGGCGGTCCTAGCCGGGCGCGAAGCCCTTGCGCAGCGTCATTAGGGAGAGCGCCATGACGACGCCAACCCCCGGCCTGGACCGTGTCAAGGAATGCCTCAAGACGGCCTCGCAGGAGCGGCGGGCCAGCCTCCTGATGCTCTCCGCTGCCAGCCTTGAGCTTCAGCGCATGTGCGAGGCGGTCCAGGCCGGCTCCGCGACGGATGACGGCCTGATGCGCGAGGCGGCCGCCCTTCTCGGCGCGGCCCTCTCGACGCCGTATCGCCCCTTACCGGAGTGCCACGATGCCAGCCTGTCTCGGCGCTGAGGTGCAGGCATACTACAACCGGACGCGCCACATTTGGAGCGTCCGGCAGGCCGGAATCGTCGTCGACCGGCGGCCTTCTATGGTCCTCGCCGAATGCGTCCTGCACGTCGGCGAGAGCGCGCGGCAGCGCGTGCTCCGGACAGGGGACCGCGACGTCCACGCCTGGGTCCTGGGTACGCTTGCGGACCTCGCGATGCCTCCCGACGTCGTGCGCATCGGGTACCGCCCGACCGAGCCCGGGTTCCGCCGACGGGACACCGGCGAAGTCGTCACCGCGGCGGCCGCCGTGTTCTTCCTGGAGGACGGGTCATGCCACGCCTCGCTCTGACGCTCGCCCTGCTGATCGCCGTCGTCCCGGCGCCGGGATGCCCGAGCGGCCGTGGCGCACTATCGTCCGGCGATTAAACCGGCGATCCTCGCTGGGGATTGGGAGCTCGGGCGATGGATAGGGAATGCGCGGTCGCCATGGCCATCGCCGCCATCGGGCTCGGGCTGTGCGCATGGGAGGGATCGCGCGTGCCGCCACGGCATGACGACGTGCTCTCGCAGCACGACGAAATGCTACGGCGTGCGCACCTGGTAAGAGTCAACGACCGCGAGACGTCCCGCCCGATTTATTTTCAGCAGCGGTCGCCCGGGTTCCATAAGGGCCGCTCGGGCAAGAGTGTTGGTGAAATCCACAGACCGGGGCCGTCCGCCTCGGTTTCAGCGGCCCTCGACATGGGCCCGTGGGGGCATTCCCCCTGCGGCGAGCATTCATCCGCCCGATTTCACCAACACGGATGGGGTGAAACTGTTGGTGATGAAGCATCCGGTGTTGGGGGTTTAAGCGGCCTTCCGCGCCTCGGCGTCCGCCACCCATTGGGCCTTGAGAGCCTGGACCTGCAGCATGACGTCCTCGAACCCCTCGATGGCGTAGCGGTCGTCGATGACGGTGCCGGCATGGAATGCGTCGAGGAGGATGATGCACCCAGCGGCGACGTGGGCGAGGTGCGGGACCTGGCTGTCGCTGGCGCGATCAACACCGGTGGCGAACTCGTCGAGGTGCCGCTTCATGGCGCTGACGTATGTGTTCACCGGGATGGCGGCGTCGCGCCAGTTGTAGGGCCCGTACTTGATCGCCCCGTTCTCCAGGGCGGCGTTGATCCATAGCAGCGCCACCGGCGACACTAGGTGCGGCTCGGGCTTCAGCCGGCCCATGCCGGTCTTGGGGTTCTCGGCCATGCTCAGGACCTCCGGATGCGAACGAAGAACCGGCGCCAGGCGTATCCCCGGGCCACGCTGACGACGGTGAAGATGGCGGTGAGGGCGAGGGCCTGCCCGGCGTGAACGGCGAACCCGAACAGCGGGTAGACGACGAGGCCGATCACCCACGAGACGACCATGCCCGAGCCGGTGTTCGCCAGGGTCTCAGCCAGGCTCATGCGGCGGGACTGGCTCATCGCAGGAGCGCCCAGACGAGCCAGGCCAGCAGCGTGCCGACGACGACCACGAAGGCCCGGAAGATCGCCGAAAGCAGGCCGCCAATGTCGAACGAGCCGCCAGAGCTCGGCAGGGGCATGAGGATGGCCCAGGCAATCATCGCCATGGTCATGGCGAGGGGAAAGGCCCACAGGCCGACTGTGATGGTCATTGCAGGGTCCCCCTGATGTTGACGCGGTGGCGGCAGACCTCGCCGTCGTCGGCATGGAAGGTCACGGCGTTGACCGAGCGATTCGAGCGGTACCCGCCGGCCGCCGCGTAGGCGTCCTTGGCCGCCGGGGACGTGAAGCTCTCGACCCGGACGGGGCCGACCTCCTTGGCCGTCTCATGGTGGATGTGGCCGAAGAAGAAGTGCCGGTGGTCGGTCTCGCCCCAGTCGCGCGGGCGGTCGGTGGCGAGCATCATCGCCATCCGGTCGGGCTTCATGGTGTGGCCGTGGGTGGCGCCGAGCAGGCAGCGCCCGAACCGCCGGAACCAGTGGATGCCCGACCCGGCGGCGACCGTGATGCGGTCGTGGTCCTCGAAGTAGAGCTCCAGGGCGACCGCCAGGGTGAGCGCCGCGTCCTCATCGTGGTTGCCGGGGAGGAAGGCGACCTCAACCTCCTGGTGGCGCTCGGCGACGGCCCGGGAGAGCTCCACCGCGACTCGGGCGCCGACGCCGTAGACCTTGCGCCAGCGGCCATCGACGTCGAGCGTGTGGCCGCTCCGGGGCGTGGCATTCTTCTGGTCGTTCATGTGGAAGTAGTCGCCGAGGAACAGCAGCACCGCATGCTTCGACGGCGGGCCCATCGTGAGCAGGCGTCCCACCTCGCGGCGGATCATGTCTGCGGCGATCTTCAGGTCGTAGTCCTCGCCGCACTCCGGGGCGTGCGCCATCATGCCGAGGTGCAGGTCCGAGATGACGTAGACGGTCAGCAGGTCCTCGTCCTGGGACGTCGGGGGACTCGCCAGCACCGCGGCGCCCCGGACGTCCAGCATGGCCTCGCGCAGGGAAGCGGCGAACGCGACCGGGTCGACGTCGGCGGTCTTGGTCTTGACCCACTTGGCGATCTCGCGGCCATGGGCGTCGACGAAGGCCGAGACCCCCTTCACGACCTGCCCCTCGGGTACCTGGAAGTGGTCGCCGTGGGACCGGGTCTGGACCACCGTCTGGCCCGCGAGCCGGCCGGCCTTGTCGTAGCGGGCCGAGGTCCGGTTGACCTTGAACCCCGGCAGCACGGGGTCGAACCCGAGCAGGCCGCGCTCGGCCGCCCATGCCCGAACGGAAGCTAAGCCGCCCTCGCTACCGATTACCTGACCGGGTTTCACGGCCTTGAGGACGTGCTTCCGGACCGCGTTTGGGGCGACCTTCAGCACCTTCGCGGCACCCCCGAACCCCCCGCTGGCGAGGTAGGCGGAGACGGCCTGCTCGGTGGTGATCTTGGACGGACCGGGCATCATGCGGTTCCCATCGTGACGGTGCGGGGGCTCAGCCCGAGGGCGGCCGCGGCGAGGGGTGTCGGCAGGTAGGGGCTGTGGACCTCGGCCCCATCCCATGCGGGGTTGAGGAACACGTGCCCGGTCGTCTGCAGGGCGTGGAGGTCGCCCACCATCCGGGCTCGCCCGGCTGCACGGCGACCCTCGACGGCGAGGCTCGACAGGGTGCTGACATCGAGCCAGCCCCAGCGCTCCCGGGCGAACGTCATCCCTCCGGCGTCGACGAGGTCGGCGACCGTGCGGGGCGACGGAGGGACTCGGAAGTCGCCCTCGTTCACCGGGGCCTCCGCCAGGCGAAGTAGAGGCGCTCCGTCACCTGCTCGATTGCCGCCTTGAGGACGTCCTTGTCGTAGGACGGCGCCGGCGGCATGAGGTTGGCCTTCAGGAGCTCGGCGGTGACCTTGAGGTCGGTCTGGTCGGCGATGCTCACGCTGCGTACTCCCGGCCGATGCCCTTGAGCTCCTGGAACCGGCGGACCAGGGCGACGAGCTCGACCGCCCGGGACCCGATGAGCTCGACGGCGGTGGTGCCGTCGCATGCCCGGTCGCCCGTGATGAGGATGAGGCCGAGCCCCCGGCTCCCGACGACCTGGACGATCCGGTCGGCGGTGTGGGGCGCACCCTCGGATTCGAGCCATGCCAGGACGGTGGGGACCAGTACCGCCGGGATCTCGGCGACGACGGCACCGGACGGGTACACGGCCTGCAGGCCGGCGATTGCCTCGGGGACCGTTCGGCAGGCCGCGGCGGCCGGCGTCGCCGCCAGCAACCCGAGGGCGAGGCAGGCGGCGACGCGGGTCATGCGGCAGGTCTCCGACGACGGGGCGGGGGCTCGGTCCCGGACAGGGCCGAGATGATGGTCGTGGCCGTGTTGCGAACGGTGTGCTCGACGTCGTCCATCCGCTTCGAGATGCGGGCCTCGGTCTCGCGCAGGCTGTCCTGACGGACGTAGTCGCGATGGAGCTCGTCCCGCATCGCGGACACGTTGGCCTCAATGCGCTCGACGCCCTTGGCGGAGGCGGTCGCCTTCTCCGCGGCGGAGTCGATGGAAGCCTGCATGCCGCGGGTGCGGTCGGCCTGCTTCCAGACCAGCGTGCCGATGGCGATGAGGGGGATGGCGATGACCAGGAGGGCGATCAGCACCTCGCCGGAGCCGAGGGTCGCGGGGTTCATGGTGTCGGTCTCCCGAAGGATGCCGAGACGTCCTTCATCCAGTTGAGCGCCCGATCCCCGCAGGCCGTCTTGGCGCGGTCGAGCAGCTTGGCGTCGGCGATGATCTGCACGGCCTGGCGCCGGCCGAAGCCGGACGCCGGGATCTCGGGGAACTCGCGGTGGAGGCACCCCTCCAGGTCCGCAGGGATGGGAGGCAGGGTGGGACGCACGGCGATGTCGAGGGCCGCCCGGTCGGGGCAGCCCCCAAGCATGACGCCGACGAGGACCAGGGCGGGGATGAGGGCGGCGCGCATCACAGGGCCCTCAGGCGACGGGCGTCGTCGGGGCTGACGCAGGTGCCGTCGGGCGTGCGGGCGAGGTGGCGCTGCAGGTCCCTGAGCCGGGACGCGGACGCCTTCGAGGCGGCCTCCGCCGCATCGGCCCGCGCCTTGTCCTGAGCCGAGATCCTCGCCGAGGCGGCGGCTTGACGCTGCTGCTCCCTCACGAGGGCTTCGGCGCGGTCCTTTTCGACCTTCAGGGTACGGGCGGCCTCGACGGCGAAGGCGTCGTGCGAGCCCTTGGCCTGGCCAGCCTGGAACAGGACCGCTCCGAGCAGGATGCCGATTCCGGAGCCGACGATCAGGTGGCGGAGCCATGACGGCAGGTAGGCGGCCGCGATGAGGCCGAGCACGATCAGGCCCACCGCGCCCGCGCCAACGATGGTGGCGACGAAGGAGAATGCGGTCCAGCCGTGCGAGATGACGGTCATGAAGTTCACCGGCGCGCCCTCCGCTTGGCCTTGGGCGCCGGGGCGCGGATTGCACGGATGGCCGCCTCGAAGGCGGGGTCGGTCGCGACGAGCTCGACCCGGGCGTCACCGCGCAGGGCCACCAGGACGTCCGCAATCGGGGACGTCGCGGGCCGATCAGCGCGGGGGCACATCGGGCCCGACAGGACCGCGGCGACGACGAGGGGGGCGAGCGCGCACATGGCTCAGACCCCCTTCAGGCACATGGCGCGCTCGGCCTGGCGGCGCTTGACCAGCCCGGCGAGGACGCGAAGCGGCTTCCCGCCCTTGTCGTAGAGGAGGAAGGCGTTGCAGGCGGCGCGGCGGTCGCCGGCATTGTAGTGGCGGACGACCGAGCTCTTGCAGAGGCCGCCTGTGCCGATGTTGTAGGAGAGGCTCAACGCCGCCACGTAGAAGTCGTCGCCCATCGGCCGGGTGATGCAGCGCTCGATGGCCGGGGCGAAGTCGGAGCCGAGGCGCTCGACCAGCATGGCCTGGCACTCGGCCAGGGTGAACCGCTGCCCCATGCGGACGCCCTTGGTCTCGCCGATGCAGACCGTAGGGATTCCGACGCTGTCCCGGTAGGCCGTGGTCCGCACGCCCTCGAACTGGGTGATGGTCGCGATGCCCAAGGTCGCGACCGCGGACCCGACGATGAAGCGCTTCGAGACCTTGCGGCGTCCGGCCGGCGCGGCGGCGACGATTGAGGGGCGGATTGGAGCCGTGGCGGCCGCCGTCGGGCGGGCCGTCGCGATCATGGCCGCGGCGGCGGGACCGCTCAGGGCTTGGAGCAGGCGGGCGAGCATCAGGCATCCCCCCCGGTGGCGGCAGGCGCGCCGGACACTGCGTTCTGGGCGACGACCCGGGCGAGCATGGAGGCGACGGTGGTGAGGCCGGCGAGCGCACCGAAGGTTCCCCGACCGACGGGCAGCACGCCGTCAAGGTAGGGGAATGCGACTTCCAAACCGCAGAGCACCAGCGAGATGGCCGAGTACCGGATCGACCAGCCGTAGCGGAGGACCGCGCGCCAGTTCGGGACGAGGCTGAGCTTGTGCCGGACCACGGCGACCAGGTTCGTGACGGCGGCGGTCATTGCATCCTCGTCGGGTACTGGTGCCAGCAGGCCGGGTAGGCCATCGCGATCCGCGCGGCGTCCTCGGGGTCGAGCCCGGGCCAATGGCGTTCGAGGCTGACGAGCGCTTTCGCGCGGACCTGGCCGAGGGCCTGGGTCTCGCAGTCAGACAGCGTCCGGCGGACGCGGGCCCGAGCCGGGAACAGCGTGGCGGCGACCGCGGCGAGGCCGATCATGGCGGCGAGGATGTTTCGCTCGCGGGCCATCAGTCGGCTTCCCTTTGGGCCTGGATGCGGTGATCGCGCAGGCGGTCGCGAAGGGTGCGGTGGAGGCGGGCGTTGGCTCGCTGGTAGTCCTCGACCTCCCAGCCGGCGTAGAACTCGGTCTCGGAAGCCACGGCCACGAAATGCAGGAGGCGGTCGCCGACCACGCGGGCGACGTAGGCCGTCGCGGTCATCTCGTGCCCGCCGGGGACCGCCGTCAGGGCCTCGTCGGAGATCCGCACCAAGGCGAAGTCGAGGTGTGAGCCTTCGGTCGCCATCAGTGCACCGCCATTAGATTGAGGGCGGTCGAGGCGGACATCGCCTGGATCGGGTTCACCGACAGGCAGTCGCACATCCAGAACAGGCGCTCGAAGCCGATACGCTTTAGGCGGTCCGGGCAGCGGCTCTTGATGTCGGAGAGGTCCCGGCAGAGTTGGCCGAGGTTTCCGAGGGAATCCCCGAGGGCGTGACGCACCTGCTCGGTGGTCATGCGCGAGACCAGCGGCGCCAGGGCGTTCGCCATGCCGAGCCGGGCATTCATGCTCGACGGCGAACGGCGCTTCCGCGTGTCATCCAGACGCTGCGGGGCCGTTCTAACACCTGAGGCGGCGGTTTGTTCCATGCAGATACGCTGCCAGGAACTTTGGATTCGTGTAGTGCCGCGCCGGGGGAATATGGTCCCACGCGTCGCTTTGCGCGGTAGAAACCATGCAATCCATCCATTCGGCGCCTCAGGCCCCTAGGGATGGATCAGCAGCGCGATCCTCCTCACCGGTGCCCGTCACCCCTTCGCGTCCGGACGCATCGCCGTGCCGGCTGCCTTCGGGTCCGGCGCGAGTTCAGGCCATCCCGTCCTTGGGGCACCCCGGAACGCCTGTCGGCAGGCATCGCAGGCGACGGGCGTGACAACTCTGTTTCAGGGGAAAACGACATTCCACAGAGGGGAAACGGCATGGGCGGGTCTCGGGCGTGCGGACCGGGCCATATCATAAGTCGGAATGGATGATCCGGGGGTTAGGCCTCCGGCCGGGAGGTCACCTGTCCCGGTCGATCCCGTGGCGGCCGGCGGGGGTCAGAGGTCCCTCCGGGCGTCCAGCGTGACAACCCCATCTCGGCGGAAACCGCGGTTCCACAGAGGGGGAACGACGGTGACGAGGAGGTCGGCGTGCGCACCTGCCCCCATCTTGAGTCGGAAGGGGATGGTCCGGGGTTCGGCCTCCGGCCCGAGGCTTACCTGTCTCGGTCGCCTCGGGATCGACCTGCAGGGCCCCCAAGGCCCCTACAGGGCACCGTGCGTGACAACCCTGTCGGACCAAAAATCGACGTTCCACAGAGCGGAATCGACACGGGGAGGCTTGTGGCGTGCGCACAGCCACATATCATAGGTCGTGAGGGAATGGTCTCGGGGGAGGCAGAACCGCGTGTCGGCATCGAGCGAAATCTTCGACCGGCTACGCGAGGCGGCTTACCCGTGGATCCGCGCGGAGCATCGCCGGACCGGCGTGCGGCCTGAACCGAGGACGGTCGATGCCTTCCTTGGCCGTGAGGCCAAGCTCATCGTATCGAATATCCGGGACCCCGACCTCACCGATTACGTCGTGTCGGACACGATCCGGTCTGTCGGAGCATACTGCCAACGTATGCGCCTCGGTGGCTACAGCCCCGCCAACCGGGCCCTGTTCACCGCGATGTCCGGCAAGGCCAAGGAATGGGCGAAGGCCGACCGCCGGGCCCGCCGCGCCCCCGTCGACCGCGACGGGTTATGCGCCTTCCTTAACCGCGAGGTTGGCGAGTACGTCCTCGTCGCGGGGCAGGACGTGCCCGAGGCCGACCGCGCCTCCGTCGTCGAGAGGCTCTCGACCTACTTCGCCCGGATGGGCGCGGGGAAGGGCGACCCGCTCCGCCCGGCCTCGACGTTGCAGGCGCGCGACCTTCGGGAAGTCGACGTCGAAGCGATGGAGGCCCACGAGGCGGAGCGGGCTGAGCGCGAGGGACGCGCTCCCCGGCGCCTCTCCATCAACGCGTTGCACGACCGCCTCGGCTTTGATCTCATCCGCGGCCCCGACGGCCAGCCCCACGCCCGTGACACGGGCATAACCCGCTCAGCGGTTCGTGGCGCCGTTGAGCGCCTCCGTGGGCAGCCCCTACGGGCGAGGCGGATCGACCTCCTGCCGCCCACGGCCCGCGACCTGGCCGGCGTCCTTGAGTGCGAGTGCCCTCAGAAGCGGGTCACGGTCGTCACCGTCGACGCCCTGGCCGCGAAGCTGTGGGCGCCGGCCCGTACGCCCGCCGCCCGCCGGCAGCATGTCCGGCGCCTACGCGTCGCCGGTGACATCATCGCGGAGGCTGGCATCGGCCTGCGCCTGGCCGTTGTCGGGGACCACGTCGTCGTCGGGCGCGGTCGCGTCCTCCCCACCGACGGGGCCCGGCTGCAGGCCCTAGTGGACGCCGCTCTCGTCGTCCGCCGGCAGACGGGACGCAACCGCGTGCGGCGCCTGTCCGCTGGTCTCGTCGCCCATCGCCAGGGTATCTGGGGCACCGAGGAGGGCGAGATCGCCAAGGTACTGGCCCGGACGGTCGCCAGCCATGGCGGGCACGACGACGCGTGGCTCACGCTCGCCGCGGCCGGGCTCACCGCCGGCGCCGACGACATGTCTGCTGTGTGGGACGGTGCGGGCGCGCAGGTTCAAGGCAACACCATGGTGCTCGCGACCGCCATCGAGCAGGCCATCGCGACGCAGGCGTACGGTCGTCTCTCCGGTCAGGCTTCAATGGCCACGTCCCTCCTGAAGGACCTGGTGACCCGTGCCCACGACGCCGGCCTCGATCAAGCGTGGGGCGACCTCGTCCGGTCTCGGGGCCTGGCGGAGCGCCTCTGCCGGGCGTCCGAGGCAGGCGCCCGGGAGCGTGTCAGGCGCATCGGCGCGGTCTTCGCGAAGGCGCCGATTCCCCAGGCCTGGGAGGCCGCCGTGCTGCTCTCCACCTGCGCCGCGCGTCCCGGACGCCGTCACAAGCACCCCCCGGTCGCCATGCCTGCAGCCAGACCCGCTCCCACTCCCGCCCCGGCGCCCGTCAAGGCCGAGTTCTACCCCACCCACGTGCCGGCCGCGAGGATCTCGGGCGAGCTCGCCGAGGACATTGGCGTCTATTGGAAGGTCAACGTCGTCCGGCCCTCCTTTCAGGCAATGAGGTCCGTCTACCAAGGCTTCGCGCCTAAAGACACGCGCGACCTCGACCTTGACGAACTGCCTCAGCCCTCGACGCCAGAAGCGGTACGGGATGGCCTGCGGCGGGTCTTGCAGTGGTGGGACCGGCCTGAGCTCGCCCAGGTCGCGCGGATCGACCTGGAGCTCAAGGGCGCCCTGAAGGCCGCCATCTTGAATGCCGGCATCGCCCTCCGCGACCAGGGCGCACCTGCACTCTATTACGCGGGCAGCGTCGTCCGGACGATTGCCCTACATTCGAGAAGCCCTGAGCGCGTCTGCGACCTTCCATGCCGTTTGGCTCACGACGCCGAGCGTCACCGGTGGAGCCTAGCGCAGGCCGCCAAGACAGCCGCTTAACTCCATGGTGCGCCCATGGACGTCAGATTTAACCCCATGATTTCCCCATGAGCCCCCATCTCATCTGAGCCACGAACCCCATGGCTGGCCCATGCCCCGGTCCATGGGCTTCATGGGACGGTCATGGGGCTGAGATGGACCGGCACGGTTCCGGCACCAGCCGTCCCTCATGGGATCGGCCGAAAGTCCCCGATGAGGGACGCTCCCTGCGGTTGGTGCCTTGCATGCCGCGGTGGGATGATGGCCGCATGATCGAGATCGAGCCCATGCCCATGCCAGCCGAGCCGTTCCAGTCTCGCGCCGCCCGTCAGCGGGAAGAGGCCCGTGAGCGTGCCCGGCGGTCACGGGAGCGCCATGCGAAGACCGCGGAGATGGGCGCCGCGATCCTCCGCGCGTTGGCGTTCGAGGCCGGGCTCAGGGGCAAGGACGGGAAAGTCATGGTCCGCGACGAGAGGGTGGACCTGACGGAAGTCGTCGCAACCGCCGCATACATGATGCTGGGGCCGGGCGAGCCCGGGCCGTTCCGGAAGCGGAAGGTCGAGCTCGCCGAATACTTGGCGTCCTTCGCAGACGAGGCCTGACACCGTCGCCAAGCCCACGAATCGCCCCTGAGTGCTACCGTGTGGGCACCACCCCGGCCCGCGCCGAACCGTCCGGGTCGACCTCAATTGGGGACGCCAAATGGCCGGCTTCAACGTCCAACTCAACGTCGCCGACGCCGTCGAGAACGCCCGGACCATGTTCGCCGGGTTCGAACGCGCCTTCCCCCGCGCCGTGCAGTTCGCCCTGAACCGCGTCGTCGTCGACGGCGTGAAACGGTTCAGGGACGACGAGATGCCAGCCGGCCTGCGGCACATGTCGGCGTTCACCCGGCAGGGTGTCAGGTACAAGCTCGACCGATCCCGCCTCGACTGCGTATTCCGACGAAGCCGGCCGGGTATTCCGATTTGAAGCCGGCCGTCATTCCGACGCGAAGCCGGCCACCGTTCCGATTTGAAGCCGGCCGGTGGCGGAGGCGCTCCCGCGGGTCTGGGGTGAAGATCACGAGGTTGGTTCAGGCGGTCAAGCGGCTTGCTCGGCAGCTTTCCGTTTGCGCAGGCTCTCGCCGACGAGTTCGATGCGGTGAGCGTTGTGGAGCAGCCGGTCGAGGACGGCATCGGCGAGCGTCGGGATGCCGATGATCTCGTACCAGCGGTCGACCGGCACCTGGCTGGTGATCAGGGTCGATCCGCTGTCGTAGCGGTCCTCGATGATCTCCAGGAGGTCACGGGCCTGCTCGGGCAGGAGCGGCTCGGGCCCCCAATCGTCGAGGATCAGCAGGTTCACCTTGGCGATCTGACGCAGCAGACGGCCGTAGCGGCCATCGCCGCGCGCGAGGCTCAGTGCCGCGAACAAGCGCGGCACGCGATAGTACAGCACCGAGAGATCGTCCCGGCAGGCCTTGTGTCCCAGCGCGCAGGCCAGCCAGCTCTTTCCGACGCCGCAGGGGCCGGTGATGACGAGATTGCGCCGGGTCCGGATCCAGTCGCCGGTGGCGAGCTTGAGGAACAGCGACCGGTCGAGGCCGCGATGGCTGCGATAATCGACATCCTCGATGCTGGCGGGGTGGCGCAGGCGGGCGGCCCTTGCGCGGGTCTCGAAGCGCTTCTGCCGACGGGCGGTGGCCTCGTGTTCGAGTAGGAGCCCGAGCCACTCGGCGTGCGAGAGCGCGCCGGCTTCCGGGTTGGCGTCGAGCGTCCTGTAGCCAGAGGCCATACCGGTCAGGCCGAGTTCGCGCAGGAGATCGAGGGTGGGATGAGTGAGCATCGTCGTCTCCGTCAGTGGAAGTAGCGCGGGCCGCGCAGGTTGGGGTGGAGCAGCACGGGGGCGGCCTCGGCGGAGGGCGCGGCGCGGTTGAGACCCATCCTGAGGATCGAGGCGATGCTCCTGTGGGTAAGCGCGCCGATGGCGACGGCCCGGGCCGAGGCGGCCTCCGCCCGTCCGGGGTCGAGCCCGCGATAGAGGCGCAGGATGCCCAGACAGGTGCGGAACCCCTGCTCCGGATGCGGACGGTCGTGGAGGATGGCCAGGACGAGGCCCTCGGTCTCGGGGCCAATGCTGCGTGCCCAGCGCCGGAAGCGCTCAGGGCTCCACTCGGCATAGCGCCGGTGGGCGCTCGGCATGTGCTCGGGATCGGTGCCGTGCCGCCGGCCGGCATAGCGGCGCTCATGGGCGGCGACGCGCTGGCCGCGGTGGAACACCTCGACGGTGCGCGCTGTGATGCGGACATCGACCTGCTCGCGGATCAGGGCGTGGGGCACCGAGTACAGGAAGCCGGCCGCTTCGACATGGTAGTCGAGGTTGACCCGGGCCAGCCGCCATTCGGCGAAGGCGTAGTCGTCGTCCGGCAGGGGACGGAGCGCCGCCCGCTCGACCGCCTCGAACAGCGCACGCCGGGTCGTGCCGAGCCTGCGCATCGGGTGGGCATTGATACGCTCGATCATCGCGGCGATGGCGGCGTTGCATTCGGCGAGCGAGAAGAACGTCTGCCGGCGCAGCCGTCCCAGGATGTAGGTCTGGGCAAAGCGCACGCCGGCCTCGACCTTGGCCTTGTCGCGTGGCTTCCTCGGCCGGGCCGGCAGGATGCCGACACCGTAATGGTCGGCCATCATACTGTCGGAGCGGTTGATCTCCGGATCGTAGAACGAGGCCTTGTGTACGGCGCTCTTGAGATTGTCGGGCACGACGAGCCGGGGCAGGCCACCGAGGAAGCGGAACAGGCGGACATGCGCGCCGATCCAGTCGGGCAGCGTCTGCGTCCAGGTCGCCTCGGCGTAGGTCAGGCTCGATGCACCCAGCACCGCCACGAAGATCTCGGCCTGGCGCACCACCCCGGTGGCCGGATCGACGATTCCGATCTTTTTGCCGGAATAGTCGACGAAGACCTTGTCGCCGGCCCCATGATGCTGGCGCATCACCGGGGTGAGGCGGCGCTCGAACTCGCGATAGAGATCGCAGAACCGCGAGTAGCCGTAGCCGTCGGGATGGGCCTCCCGATACTCCTCCCACACCACGGTGAGGTTGACCCCGGGACGGCGCATCTCCCGGATCAGCGAGGGCCAGTCCGGCTCGGCCAGCCGACGCATCCCTTGCTTCACCCCGGCCCGGGCGAACAGCCCCTGTTCCAGCACCGCGTCGCTGTCCTCGGAGCCGAGCGGCCAGGTCAGGCCGGCGGCGCTCGCCCGGGCGAGGTTGTCCTGAACGGTCGAGCGGGCGATGCCCAGCGTTCGTCCGATCTCGCGCGAACTCACCTCGTCATGGGCGAGCCGCAGCATCTGTTTGATCTGTCGCATGGTCAGCTCTCTCCTGGCCGGCATCCCGCTCTCCTCGTGGTCGAGGACAGGGATGCCGCGGTTGCTGACCCGCGGGGATGCGCCGTCGCCGATGCCGGCTACCGAGTGGCCGGCTTCATCGCGGAATGGTGGCCGACATCAGATCGGAACGCTGGCCGGCTTCGCGTCGGAATAGGTGGCCGGCTTCCGTCGGAATCCGCAGGCAGACGGCACCGAAGATGGAGGCCCACGTGTAGCGACCGTCGCGTGGCCCTCGCGGTCGTGTTCCCTTACGAGCCCAGATGCGGGTCGATAAGCCTTGCTGGCCAACCCCGGCTTCGTCCTGACCCGAAGGGCGCGAAACGCGAAACCAAATCTCGACGGGCTTGCTGCGAGCCTCTTCGGGGAGAATGGCGTCCACCTTCTGGGAGAAGTTTTTTAAATGCCTTCTGGGCCTCGGGGTCTGACTTGGGATGCTGCGGGCGCATCAACAGGAGCATATAGCCGAGCTTATTCAACGGCTTGCCGACGGTGTGCTCGTGCATCACCACGCCGAACCGTTCCGCGATTACCCGCCGAAGATCACATTGCCACCAACACGCCACGCCGTCCGTCTCGGGGTCTAGCCCTTTCTCGACGAGGGTCGCCAACTCCGAAAGCTGGGCTCGCTCAGATGGCGCGGTGGACCGGCAGAGCTCCGGTTGACCAGAGCCGCCAAGCCATCGGCCTTGTCGCGATGCACCCCGTCCTGCAGCGACTGGCGGTCCATCCCGCAGGTCTCAGCCGCCGTCGTGCGGTCGATACCTTCCAGGACCAGAGCCAAGGCCAGCATCCGCCGCGCCGCCCGCACATTCGGCGCTGTCCCAGACGCTGCTCGCAACTCGAAGGCGCCCAGTTCCAGCCGCGTGATGGCGATCCCCGACATCGCTACTGCCTCGCCAAAAAGACAGCGAATCAGCGTTTCCGAAATCTGGAAACCCCAGAAGGGTCAAAAATCGGGCAGTTGATATAATTTTCAATCTGCTCATCAATAAAATATATAAATTAAATCAATATAACATATTCTATATTTTTCGTATCGTATTTTTATGCAAAAAGCGGTGGCCGGTTTTACGAAATTAGATTAATTTTTGTCTTTGAGGAAGAGATCTCCCGTCTCAGGCGCGATCATAGCGCCCAGAACATCGCGCGGCTGCGAAGACTCGCCTTCACCATCGTCCGGGCCGTCGGCGAGAAATGGTCCATTAGGGCCGCCCACAAAGCCGCCAGCTGGAACCCCGACTTCCTCGCCTCCCTTTCGATACCCGAACACGTCGACCTGGATTCGTCGCCGTGTCGTCTCTCCACCCCGTCTTGGCACAGCCGGCCCCAGGCTGTACCGCCTGCGGAGGACGGTCGGAGGGTGAGCATGCGGCTCCTGGTGGTGGGCGCCGACGGGCGCATGGGGCGGATGCTGATCCGCGTGGTGGCCGAGGCCGAGGGCTGCACGCTGTCCGGGGCGATCGAGCGCGAGGGCTCGCCCGCCCTCGGCCAGGATGCGGGCACGCTCGCCGGCATCGGGACACTCGGCGTGCCCGTCACCGACGATCCGCTACCGGCCTTCGCCGCGACCGAGGGCGTCCTCGATTTCACCGTGCCGGCGGCCACCACCTTCTTTGCCGAGCTCGCCGCCCAGGCGCGGATCGTTCACGTGGTCGGCACCACCGGGATGGACGAGTCCCACCTCGCCCAGCTCTCGGCGGCCGCGCGCCATGCCAGGATCGTGCGCTCGGGCAACATGTCGCTGGGTGTCAACCTCGTCGCCGGCCTGGTTCGCAAGGTGGCCGCCGCGCTCGGCGAGGATTTCGACATCGAGATCGTCGAGATGCATCACCGCATGAAGGTGGACGCGCCTTCGGGCACCGCCCTACTGCTGGGCGAGGCGGCGGCGCAGGGGCGCGGCGTCGCCCTGCCCGACGTCCGGGTCTCGACCCGCGACGGCCATACCGGCGCGCGCCGGCCCGGCGACATCGGCTTTGCGACCCTGCGCGGCGGCAGCGTGATCGGCGACCACAGCGTCGTCTTCGCGGGCCCCGGCGAGCGCATCACGCTCTCCCACCACGCTGAGGACCGCGCCATCTTCGCCCGCGGCGCGGTGCGCGCGGCGCGATGGGCCTTCGACAAGCCGCCCGGCCTCTACGGCATGGCCGACGTGCTGGGACTGTAGGGTCCCTCGCCCGCATCCGGCGCGCTCACCGCGGTGAAGCCCGCCGGCCAGTCTCATCCTGTCATACTGAACGCCATAGCCGGACGCCGTCTGTCCGTGGCGACCGCCGCACGAGCAGCGCCGGCTGACGATCCTGACCGGAGTGCGATCGGCAGGTCGTGACGGCGCATCAGGCGCCCCACCCGCCCGTGACTGACCGTTCGGCCCTCCGCGCAAAGGGCGCGGCATGGACCGGAGGCCAAGCCGTATCACGCAGCCCGCGCGGCGCCTGAGCAAAACCGAAATCCGCATTGCGAAGCCATCGAACGGATTTCGTATGATGCTCGATGAGCAAGTGCTGCCAAACCAGGGCAATCCCAGACCTCGGCCCGGCGGCAGACCCGACGCCGGGGATCACGACCCGGGCCGTGCGGCTGCTCCGTCACCAGCGATAGGTCACCGAGCCGGTGATGCGGCGGCCATCGCCGTAGTTGCAGCCGGCATAGCCCGCGAGCTGGGCGCAGGTGCCGACGTAGACCCGGTCGAGCAGGTTGTTGGCGGCGACCTGGAAGCGCCAGTTCTCGTAGGTGTAGCGGATCGCTGCATCCACGAGAAAATATTCCGGCACTTGAAGCGTGTTCTGGGCGTCGGCGAAGGTGTCGCCGACGTAGCGCACGCCGACGCCGAACCCGAGGCCGCGGAACAGGCCGGTCTGGACGGTGTAGTCGGCCCAGTTCGAGATGACGACGTTGGGCACCTGGATCGGCCGCTTGCCCACCGCGCTGAGGGCGCCGCCGGGCGGCGAGTCCTTGGTGACGCTGGCATCGAGGGCGGTGAGGGAGCTCAGCAGGCGGAACCCGTTCGAGAGGTCGAGGGTCGCCTCGACCTCGAAGCCGCGCACGTCGACCTGGCCGGTCTGGTAATAGGCCTGCTGGAGCGGATCGGTCGCGTCGAAGGTGAGCGCATTGGTCTTCTTGGTGTCGAACACGGAGAACAGGAACGAACTCGTCGACCCCGGCGGCTGGAACTTGACGCCGCCCTCGATCGTCTCGCCGATCTCGGGCTTGGCCGGCGTGATCGCGTAGGATGTCGGCACCGGCAGGCCGAGGACGGGCTGGACGGTGCTCGACTGGATGTAGAACGGCAGCACGTTGAATGAGCGCGCCGCCGCCACGTAGGGCGTCAGCCCGTTGTCGAAGAGATAGGAGAGGCCGACGCGGCCGCTGTAGGATTGCGCGTCCTGGGCGATGCCGAAATTGGTCGGGATGGCGTTGGGCACGCCGAAGCCGTTGAGGAGGTTGCGGATGTTGTCGATGGCCGGGTTGAGCACGTCGGTCTTCGTCGTCACCCAATCGTAGCGGCCGTTGGCGCTGAACAGCCAGCCGTTGGCGAATTTGACCTGGTCCTGGGCGTAGACACCGACCTGTTCCTGGGTCAGGCGGCTGAACAGCGTGCGCGGCAGCGCCGAGACGGTCTGGCCGTAGACCGGGTTGAGCACGTCGATCGGCCCGATCAGCGGCGTGACGTTGCCGGTGAGCAGACCCGGATCGAGGAACGACGCCGAGGGGCCGCCCGTCTGATCGCTCTTGTGCTTGATGCTGCTGTAGTCGACCCCGAGCAGGGCGGTGTTCTTGACGAACCCGAAATCCTTCTCGTGCTGGATCTGGGTGTCGACGGTGAAGACGCCGTATTCCTCCAGCCATGTCTGGGCCGAGCGGGCGAGCAGCGAGGGCGAGGCCCCGTTCAGGCCGGTCGGGTAGATGCTGCGGTAATCGGTGGAGGCATGGGCGTAGCGCAGGTTCTGGCGCACGGTCCATTCGTCGTCGAAGCGGTGCGAGAACTCGTAGCCCGCCATGGCGCGTTCGGCCTTGAAGCCGTTGAAGTTCGGCTCGCCAAGGAAGCGGTCGCGCAGGTTCGCCCGCAACGGGCTGGTGCCGTTGGTGTAGTATTGCGGAATCAGGCGGTATTTGTCGCCGGTGTTGTCCTTCTGGTAGTTGCCGAGCAGGGTCAGGCTGGTATCGGCCGACGGCCGGAAGGTGACCGCCGGCGCGATGTAGATGCGGTCGAGGTCGGTGTAATCGGCCTGCGTGCCGCCGTTCCTGAGAAAGCCGGTGAGGCGGTAGAGGATGGTCTTCTCGGGATCGACCGGACCGCTCAGATCGAAGCCGAACTGCTTGCGGTTGTAGGTGCCGTAGGAGCCGAAGATCTCGCGCAACGGCACGTCGAGGGGCTTCTTGCTGATGAAGTTCACGAGGCCGCCCGGATCGTTGAGGCCGTAGAGCCCCGAGGTCGGCCCGCGCAGCACGTCGATGCGCTCGACGCCGTAGGGCTCCTGCGGAAAGCCCGAGAAGCTCGTGACGGGCAGGCGCAGGCCGTCGCGGTAGACGCCGCGGATCGTCTGATCGAACCCCCGGATGATGAGCTGGTCGAAACGGCCGTCGTCGCCCTGCGGCGAGGAATAGACGCCCGCGCTGTAGGCGAGCGCGTCGGCGAGACTCTGGGCGCCGCGATCCTCGAGCTGCTTCTGGGTGACGACGGAGATCGATTGGGGGACCTCGCGCAGGGGCGTGCTGGTCTTGGTGCCGGTCGCCGTCCTCGGCACCACGTAGGAATTGGCCGGCGTGGCCGCCGTGAGCCCGGCTCCGCCCGAACCGGTGCCCGCCCCGCTCACCGACAGGGTCTCAAGCTGCACAGCGGCGGCGCTCGGCGCGCCCTGCGCCCATGCGCTCCCGAGGCCGGGCGCCATCGCCGCGAGCGCCAGGAGGGAGACCCCGGCCAGACGTCCGTTTCCGCACCCTGCGGACTTTTGCTGCATGCCCTCTGACATCGAAACCGGCCCTGACACTGGAAAAGTTGCACTTTGGCCGAGGATGGACGCTGATCTGCGGTCATTGGATGTTTAGAATTATTCCAATGGAAAAGACCTTACCTCGACTAGAAAACCATTCTCAGAAATGCGGTCTTCTGCAAGGTTAGACTCGGAAATAGGCACCGATTGGCAGGGCGCGTTGCCGACGGACAACAATTCTTGTTTGGAATAATTAAACGATACCTCGGCCCCATCATCGCCGGGCCAGCATCACCATCAGGAACGGGCCGCCCACCAGCGTCGCGATCAACCCGGCGGGGAGCTGGTAGGGGAAGAACGCCATGCGCCCGACGACGTCGGCCACCACCATGGTCGCCCCGCCGATGAGGGCGGCCCCGGCGAGGTGGGTCGAGGCGCGGGACAGGCCCATCAGGCGCGCGATCTGGGGGGCGACGAGGCCGACGAAGCTGAACGGGCCGGCCACCAGTGTCCCCGCCGCGGTGAGGACGGCGGCGAGGGCCAGGATGACGAGGCGGCTGCGCCCGATCGCCAGGCCCAGCGACCGGCCCGTCGGTGCCCCGAGCGGGAGAAGGTCGAGCCAGCGCCGGACGAAGGGAATGGCGGCCAGCCCGAGGCAAAGGACGGCCGACGCCACGAGGGCGTCCTCGGCCGTCGCCCGCGAGGTCGAGCCCGCGGTCCAGCCCCGCAGCATCACCACCGAGGGGTCGCCGCTGATCATCAGGATGGTGAGGATCGCCCCGAAGCCGGTGGTCAGGCCGATGCCGGCGAGCAGCATCTGCTCGGGAGCCGACGCCGCCCGCCGCCCCAGGGCCAGCATCGCCAGAAGGGTGGCGCCGGCACCCAGGCTTCCGGCGCCGAGCAGGCTCGCCCGGTCGGGCGTGCCGAGGGCGAGGCTG
Organism: uncultured Methylobacterium sp.; assembly: GCF_964242245.1. Classification (NCBI taxonomy): domain Bacteria; kingdom Pseudomonadati; phylum Pseudomonadota; class Alphaproteobacteria; order Hyphomicrobiales; family Methylobacteriaceae; genus Methylobacterium; species uncultured Methylobacterium sp. Next base: position 29,664 of record NZ_CAXTBY010000007.1, read on the forward strand.
ACGATGAGGATGCCCAGCGCCGCCCCCGAACTGATGCCGAGCACCTCGGGGCTCGCCAGGGGGTTGCCGGTCAGTCGCTGGATCATCGCCCCGGCAATGGCGAGCATCGCCCCGGCCGCCAGGGAGGCGCCGATCCGCGGCGCGCGCCAGGGCATCAGCGCGTCGAGAGTCTCGCCTGTGCTCCAGCGCCAGCCGCCCGGATCTTGACCGAACGACAGGGCGACCCAGACGACGATGGCGAGGAGCGCGGTTCCCGAGAGGATCAGGCGCCAGGGATGAGCGATGCGCGGCCCGCTTCGGGTCGGCGTGGCGTGCAGCGAACCGATGCCCGTCAGCCTCGGCAGCAGCCACAGGAGAAGCGGCACGCCGACGAGGGAGGCGACGGCGCCGGTGGGGAGCTGGACGACGGAGCCCAGGGATTGCACCACCGCATCGGTGAGCCACAGCAGCACGGCGCCGAGCAGGGGGGCGGCCACGAGCCTTCGGCCGAAGCGGCGGGTTCCGGTCAGCCGCACCAGGATCGGGGCGGCGAAGCCGACGAAGCCGATGACGCCGACGCCGGCGACGACGAAGCCGCCGAGCGCCACCGCGACGGCGACGGCGGCGAACCGGGCCTTGCCCAGGGACAGGCCGAGGCTGCGGGCATGGGCGTCGTCGAGGTCGAGGAGGGCGAGGGGCCTCGCCATCAGGGCGACGAGGGCCGCCGCGCCGGCGAGCCGCGGGGCGAGATAGGCCGGGGCGCTCCAATCGTTCATGGCGAGCGAGCCCGCACCCCACACGAACAGGCCGAACAGCCGTTCCTGATGCAGGATCACGAGGAGCGTCTCGACCGCCCCGCAATAGAGCTCGACCACGAGCCCCGCGAGCAGCAGGGCGAGCGGCGCAAAGCCCCTCGCCCAGCCGAGGGCGAAGACGGCGAGCGCCGCCAGCCCCGCCCCGGCGAGGGCGACCGCCTCGCGTCCCTGCGAGAACAGGCCCGGCGCGAACAGGGACGCCAGTGCGAGGGCGAGCTGCGCCCCGGCCGAGACGCCCAGCGTCGAGGGCGAGGCGAGGGGGTTCTTGAGGGTCTGCTGCAGCACGGTGCCCGACAGGGCGAGCGCCGCCCCGGCGAGCCAGGCGGTCACGAGGCGTGGCAGCCAACTCTCGCGCAGGATCACATGGCGGATGTCGCCCCAATCCGGGTTCCACAGGGCGCCGAGGGCCGCGCCGAGGGGCAGATCCGCCGTGAGGCCACGCAGGCTGAGGAGGCCGGCGGCTAGCGCCAACCCGCCGATCAGCAGCGCCGTGCTGTTACGGCGGGCAGGGGTCGGCGCGCCCAAGCCGAGCGCGGCCTCAGCCACGGTGGCACTCCTCCCGGACGAGGTCGGCCATCAGCGTGGCGAAGCGTCCGATCGCCGGCAGGCCGCCGTAGAACCAGACCGGCGCAAGGGTCGCCATCGGCCGCTCGCGCAGGGCCGGCAGGCTTTGCCAGAGCCGGCTGTCGGCGAGCGCCCGGGCCGCATCCGATTGCACCGGGCCGATATGGATGAAGCGCGCCCCCGATACGCCCGCGAGTTGCTCGACGCCGACCACGGCAAAGCCGTAGCCGTTGGTGGGGCCGGTCCAGCCGTTGACGAGGCCCATGCGATCGAGCACCGGCTGGAACAGGCTCTTGGTGCCGTAAACGACGACGTTGCGATGGTCGACGATCCAGATCAGGTAGACCGCACGCCCCTCGCCGGGACAGGCGCGCGAGGCGGCCTCGAGGAGCGCATCGGTGCGCGCTTCCAGTGCCTCGCCTTCGGCGTCGCGCCCGAGCCGTGCCGCCAGACGGCGCGTCTCGGCTCTGGCGCCCTCGTAGGGAGAGCCTGACCCGGAATTCGCCGAGACCGCCTCGGTCGGCGCGATGCGCCGGAGGAGATCGCCCTGGGCCGCCACCTGGAGCGGATTGCCCAGGATGATGTCGGGCTTCAGGCTCGCCAACAGTTCGAGGTTTGGCTCGACCACGAGGCCGAGATCGACGACGCTCGGAGGCAGGGTCGGCGCGACCACGGCGCGGTTGTAGCCCTCGGGCTGCGTCACCGCGACGGGCACGAGGCCGAGGCCGAGGATGAGTTCGACGGCGCCCCAATCGAGGGCGGCGATGCGAAGCGCCGCCGGTTCCGCCGCCGCGCGCGGGAGGGGGGTGAGAAAGACGAAGAGAACGAGGACGTTGGCGAGGACGCGCAACGGGAGCATGCCATCACCGGGCATTGCAGGCGACGTCCGGTTCGGCCTCCGGCGCCAGGCTCGCCCGGCGCAGGGCCGGCACGAGGGCGGCGATGATAGCGGTCGCGGCGAGGCAGGCCGCACCTCCGGCCAGCATGGCGACGCGTGCCGACGTGGCATGGGCGCTCGCCCCCGCCTGCATGCCGCCGAGCGCCGGTCCGATCGTCTCCTCCAGCACCCAGAGGCTCGACACGCGCCCGAGCATCGCGTACGGCGTCGACCGCTGGATCAGCGCCGCGCGCAGGATGCCGGCGAGACTGGCCGCCCCCCCTAAGACCACGAGGCAGGCCACGGCCGCCGGGACCGACGAGGCTCCCGCCAGCGCCATGCAGGCGAGCGCCCAGACGGCGACGCAGGCAACGAGCCAACGGCCGGCATGGGGGCTCGCGCCGGCCGGTCCCGAACCGAGCGCGCCGATGAGGGCGCCCACGGACGGGGCCGCATAGAGGAGGCCGATGCTGTCCGGGCCGCCGCCGAGCCCCGTCGTCGCGAATTCCGGAAGCAGCACGTAGGGGACCGCGAGGATCAGGGCGGCGAGATCGATCAGGAGCAGGCTCGACACCAGGGGCGAATGCCGCAGATACCGCAGACCTCCGAGAAGGCCGTCGTTCCCGGCCCTGGCTCCGGCCGGTCCCGGCGGCAGCGCGGGCAGCAGCGCCAGCAGGATCGGGGTCAGCCCCGAGGCCACGGCGACGAAGGCGTAGCAGGCCAAAAGTCCGGCCGAGGCGGTGATCGCGCCGGCCAGGAACGGGCCGGTGATGGCGCCGGCCTGCGCTGCCACCGCCGTCAGAGCGGCCGCCCCGGCCAGGTGCTCGCGCCCGACGAGGGCCGGGGTCGCCGCCATCAGGGCCGGCATGCCGAAGCCGAAGGTGACGCCCCCGACGACGGCGGCCAAATAGATCGGCCAGACCAGGGGCTCGCCCAGGACGGCATTGCCCATCAGGATCAGGATGCACAGGAGGTGGGCGCCGCGCGACCACACCATGACCGCGCGCCGGTCGAACCGGTCGGCCAGCCAGCCGCCGGCCATCAGCGAGACCGCCATCGGCGCGGCCACTGCCGCGTTCAGGAGCGCGACCTGGAGCGAGGAGGCCGTCAGCCTATACATCTGGAGGCTGACGGCGACGCCGAGCACCCCGAACGCCAGGAAAGACGCGGCCCGCGCGGCATAGAGCAGCCGGAAGCCATGGCTCGCCCTGAGCGGTGCGAGGTCGATCATCCCAAGGACTGCGCTCACGCGTCGTCCCTCATGCGTCGTCCCTCATGTATCGTCCTTGGCGTCCTCGGCCGCGCCGCGCCGCCAATAGGCCACCGCCAGATGCTGGGTCCGGTCGAGCTTGCACGTCTTTCGCCAATGCGCGCGCAGGGCCTTGAAGGTCTCGAACTCGGTGCCGGACCAGGCGAAGACGGTGCGGTCATCGGGGATCGGGATCGCGCGCAACGCATCCTGGAGCAGCGTCGTCGAGCCCGCCGGTGCGTTGCCGCGATGGAGCCAGCGCAGGGCGACGCCCTCGGGATGGACGAGCGGCAATTCATCCACGGCGTCCCCGACCTCGATCACCGCGATTCCTTCGGCCTGCGCGGGCAGGCGTTCGAGGATGCGGCCGATCGCCGGCAGGGCGGTCTCGTCCCCGACGAGCAGGGTCCAATCGGCCGGTCCCGCGCTGCGGCCGCCGGGGCCGAGGAGCCCCGCGACGTCGCCGGGCCGGGCCCGCCGCGCGAAGGACGCGCCGGGACCGGCATCCTCGTGCAGGGCGAAATCGATGTCGATCTCACCTGCGGCCACGTCGATCCGGCGGAGGGTGTAGCTGCGAAGGGCCGGCGCGGCCTCGCCCTGCGGCCAGACCGGAATGCCGTCGATTCCAGGGACCGGCCACACCGGGGGCTGCCCCTCGGGCGGGATCAGCAGATGGACGTGCATGTCGTGCGCGTCGTAGCGGGCGAGATCGGCGCCGTGGAACGTGACGCGGCGCATCCGCGGCGTCAGGTCGGCCACCCGGCGGACACGGACTTCGCGCAGGCTCGGCAGGGTCGCTTCCCCACAGCCGTCGCCGGTCCAGACGATGGGGGCCGTCGATGCCGAGGGCAGTTCCTGAAGGTGGGAGGCCAGCATGAACTTGACCACCGCCAGGCCCAACGCGTCGCCGGCCTCGGCCCGCAGGGTCAGACCGTCGGGGGCGGCTTCCAACTGGCCGGTGCCGACGTCGAAGGCGATGATGCCCTTCCCCGGCCATTGGTCCACCGGGATGTCGTGGTCGAGGAAATGCGCGCACAGGGTGGCGATGGCCTCTCCGGCATCGGCGAGCGGAACCCGGGCCTGCGAGACCAGTGCTGTCACGGCGAGATCCTCGTCTGGGGCGTTTCGACCGGATGTCCACGCGGCGCACCGCCTTAGACGATGCCCCCTGGAACGACAACATGTGCGATCTACTTTTCAGGCATTCTAAACCACGGATGGCAAGGTCGATGCTGTCGATCGTCTTTGACGACGACCGATAGTCTATGCTTTGACGACCGCTATAGTCTTTGGAATCGAACCCGATCGCCACCCTCGTGGAGACGTGACCGCTTGCCCGGACCGACCCTGACCCGCCGTCCCCGCAACCGGGCGGCCCCGGCCCGCCTGGTCTGCCTTCCCTTCGCGGGCGGCAGCGCCTCGTCCTATGCGGCGATCGAGGTGGCCCTCGCCGGAACGGCCGAAGTCGCGACGGCCGAGCTGCCTGGCCGCGGAACCCGTTTCGGCGAACCCTTCGCCACGGACCTGGTCGGCCTCACCGCCGGGATCGCGGACGAGATCCTGGCGCTCCCCGAAAAGCCGCTGGTTCTCTTCGGGCATTCGATGGGCGCTTTGCTCGCCTTCGAGGTCGCGCGGACCCTGGTCGATCGGGGATCGCGGCCGGCGCACGTGGTGCTGAGCGGGCGGCGGCCGCCGGAGGCTGCCACCGCCGAGGCGGACCTCACCGACGCCGATCTGGTGGCGCGGATGACGCGTCTGGGCGGCACGCCGGCCGAGGTGTTCGCCCGCCCCGACCTGCTCGCCCTGGTCCTGCCGGTGGTGCGGGCCGATTACCGCCTCGTCTCCGGCTACCGCCCGCGCGAGGCCGCGCCGCTGCCGGTGGAAGCCACCATCCTCGGGGGCGAGGACGATGCCGACAATCCGCCGGGCCTTCTCGCGGGCTGGGGACGCGCGCTCGGCGGCTCGCTCAACGTCGAGATCTGGCCCGGAGGCCATTTCTTCATCCGCGCCCACGAAGAAAAATTGATCGCGCGCCTGCGCGCCACCTTCCTTGCCGCCACCGCCTGATCGAGCGGTCACGCCGTGGCGCGGCACAGGGCGGTCCCATCCCGGATCATGAAATTGACCAGCGTCGGCGAGACACCGATTTCCCGGGCGAGGTCCTTCTGCGGAACGCCGTCGAGGCGATGGGCCAGGAACACCCGCCGTGTCCGCTCCGGTGCCGCTTCGAGCGCCGCGAGGACGGCCTTGAGGGCCTGGCAATCCTCCAGGCGCTGATGCGGGCAAGCGCAGGGGGCCGCGATCGTCTCGGCCTCGGCGTCGGAGATCGAGTGGCATCGCTCGCGAAGCGCCCGGCGGGCGCAATCGATCGCGGCATTGCGGACCATCCGCCGGAGATAAGGGGCCGGTGCGCCGACCGCATCCGGACAATCGGCCTGGCACAGCCTCAATGTCACCTCCTGCACCACGTCCTCCGCCGAGGTCCGGTCGTGAAGGATGCGGGCCGCGTGAGCGACGAGATCGGCCTGCTCGCGGACCACCGCATCGAGCAGGGCGGTCGTCCGAGCCGCATGAGGGTGCGCAACCACCTGTCCTGCCATGGCCTGCCTTCTTTCGTGTTCGTGCCGGCACGGCGTCCGGCAGCGTGACGCCCGACCCGACCGCTTCGCGCCGTTTATGTGAACGAAGAGCCGCTGATTTCAAGATCAAAATCCTGAGACTATTCTGGAAATGGAAGAGTTCTAAACTCCAAACTATCAGCGAATGTGATGACTAGCCATAAGCGATGGTGGTATTACCCTCACCAGGACTGAGGCAAAACCAGAAAGGGGACGAGTATGGCGTCACTGGGGTTCGAGCGGATGCTCGATGCGCATCTGCGCATGCAGGCGGGGTGCTATGTGTCCGGCGTCGACGAGGGCGAAGATGGTGCGCGCTACCTCTGGTCGGACGGGATCGCGGAGCCGGGGTTCAACCTTGCCGTGGGCAGTCACGATATCGCCTGGGTGCGCGTTATGGCCGCCCGGCGCGAGCGCCTGCCGGCGATCCTGGCGCGCGATCCCGGCGAGGCTGACCGCCATGCCGGCCGGCCCGACCTCGCCGGTGTCTTCCACACGCGCTGGATGGCGCGCTCGTGCGCGGCGACCGAGGCGGCCCCCGCATCCCTCGACATCGGCACCGATCCGGCTCCGGGTTCCGCCTTCCTGAGCGTCTGCGGCGACCTCTTCGCCGATCCGGCGATCAATGCCGTGGCGCAGGCCGTCTTCGTGCCGACCTTACGCGGCGCGCGTGCTGTCGAGGGCGTGGCGGCGCGCCACCTTACCCTGAGCGAGGCCGACGAGCCGGTCGCCTGCGCCTCGGTCTACGTCGCCGGAGACCTCGCGGGCCTGTACAACGTCGGCACCCGCGCGAGCCGGCAGGGCCGGGGTTGGGGCACCGCCGTCACGCGTGCGGCCATCGCAGCGGCGGCGGAGGCAGGCGCGCGGACGATCGTCCTGCAATGCGTCGCCGGCGGAACCGTCGAGCGGCTCTATGCCGGGATGGGTTTCGCTGTCGTGGCCGAGCCGGTGATTCTGGTCTTCTCACCCGCTCCATCGTGATCTGCCGAGGCCGGTCGGAGGCGGTTGTCCGGATCTCGCGGCCTGGTCGTGAGGCGACCCGCGAAGCTGTCGTGGAAGGCGGGCGCATCGACGATCTGACGGTGCGTGACCCCTGCGATGACGTCGACGCTCTCGACGCGAGGGGTGAGGCGGCTCCAGTCGACGTGGTTGAGGCCGCGGGCAATCGACTCGCCGGCGAGCCAGACCCGCACTGGACACGCGAACGGCCGTGCCCGGTAGCGGCGGAACAGCAGCGTGTTGTCGACGAAGGTCCAGAACTCGTATTCCTTGCTGCCGAGGCCGGGGCCGTCCAGCGGCAGGGGCGCGCCGCTCGCCTGGACATAGGCCAGGAGCTGGACCCTGAGGCCCGGGTCCATCCGCCCGAACAGGTCCTCCCAATCGCCCCGCATCGGCGATCGTTCAAGCCAGGCGCCGACCTGGCGCTCCAGGCGTTCTGTCGCCTCGGGAGTGAGGTCGGGCAGGGCGCCGACCGCGAAGGACACGTCGAGGTCGCAGACGTCGAGCATGCCGACGAAGTTCAGATCGATATCCGACCCGAGCATCCGCGCGGCTTCGAACGCGAGCACACCGCCCCAGGACCAGCCGAGCAGGGTGCAGGGCCGCCCGCCGCACTCCGTGCGGATGACCTCGGCGTAGCGTGCGGCGATGTCCTCCACCGAGACGACGCTCTTGCGCGCCTCCGTGAGGGAGTAGCAGACGAAGCCGCTCACCGGCTGGTCCGGCCCGAGCCGGCGGGCGAGCGGCGCGTATTCGCGGGTGTTCACCATCAGGCCCGGGAGGCAATACAGCAGCGGCTGCGTGCCGGACCGGGTCAGCCGCACCACCTGCGCCGTGCCGACCGCATCCGCGGCAAGCGCGGCGGCCAGCGTCGCGACGGTCTGGTTGTTGAAGAGGTCCGCGATGGTGGGCGAACGGCCCGGAAACGCCGCCTCCAGCGCGGTGAGGACGCGCAGCGCGATCAGCGAGTTCGCGCCGGCCTCGAACACGTTCTGATCGGGTGGGATGCCGGGCAATCCCAGCGCCTCGGCCCAGATGCGGGCGATGCGGCTTTCGGTGTCGGTGAGGGGGCGGGTGTCGCCGGGATCGGCCTCGGGCAGGGGTTCGGGCTCGGGCAGGGCGGCCCGGTCGAGCTTGCCCGCAGGGGTCAGCGGCAGGCGCTCCAGGGGCACGATCCGCGCGGGCACCATGTAGTCGGGCAGGCGCCGCGCCAAGGCCGCCCGCAGCGCCGCGGCGTCGAGCCCGGCCCCCGGTGCGGGCACCACATGGGCCACCAGCATCGGCCCGGCCGGACCCGGCCTCACGCAGGCGGCCGCCGCCGCCACCGTCTCCTGGGCCAGGAGCGCCGCCTCGACCTCGCCGAGCTCGATCCGGAACCCGCGCAGCTTCACCTGGGCGTCGCTGCGCCCGAGATACTCCACCGTCCCGTCCGGCCGCCAGCGCGCCAGATCCCCGGTCCGGTACATCCGCGACCCCGGCGCCCCGAACGGATCGGGCAGGAACCGCGCCGCCGTCTCGCCGGGCCGGCCGAGATAGCCCCGCGCCAGGCCGTCGCCGCCGAGATGGAGTTCTCCCGTCACCCCCACCGGCACCGGTTGCAGCGAAGCGTCGAGGATCAGCGCCCGGCGTGTCCCCACCGCCCGGCCGATCGGGGCGTGAGGCCTCTCCACCGCCGCCTCGGGGCCGACCTTCCACACCAGCGGCGAGATCACCGCTTCGGTCGGTCCGTAGCCGTTGATGAGGAACGTCGGCGCCAGCGCCCGCCCGATCAGCCCGAAACTTTCGCGGGACAGCGCCTCGCCGCCGAAGGCGTAGGAGCGCGGGGTGGGGGGCGTGCCGGCGCGGGCCGCCTCGAGGGCGAGGGGGTGCATGTAGGCGGTGGGAAAGCCGGCATGGGTGACGCCGAACCGCTCCATCGCGTCGAGGGCCTGGCGCGGGGTCCAGAGCCCGTCGGGCTTGAGCACGACGCAGCCACCGAAGGCCAGCGGCACCATCCAGCGTTCCTGGGCGCCGTCGAAGGCCATCGACAGGACGTGGAGTTCGCGGGTGTCGGGGCCGGTCTCGTAGACGGCGCCGGTGGCGCGGACATGCATGGCGAGCGGCCCATGCGCCACGCCGACGCCCTTGGGCGTGCCGGTGGAGCCGGAGGTGAAGATCACGTAGGCGAGCTGGCCGGGATGCAGGGCCGGCATGGGGACGGGATCTTCCGTCTCGTCCGACTCTTCGGCGTCGAGGTGCGCGACGCCGTCGAGGGCCGGCAGGTCGTCGAGGGCGCTGCCGGCGCCGACGACGAGGCGGACGCCGGCGGCCTTCAGGATGGCGGTACTCCGCTCGGGCGGCTGGGCGGGATCGAGGGGAAGGAAGGCGGCCCCGGCCCGCATGATCGCGAGGAAGATCGCAATCTGGGCGGCGCCGCGCGGCATCGCCACCGCGACCGGCTCCTCGGGACGCAGGCCGCGCCGAACCAGCCGGCGGGCGAGGCGATCGGCCTCGGCCTCCAACGCGGCGAAGGTGGTGGTGGCCTGCCCGCAGATCACCGCCGGGGCGTCGGGCCTGGCGCGGGCGGCGGCGGCGATCAGCTCCGGCACCGTTGCTTCCACCAGCGGCAGCGGGCCGGGGAGGGGGCTCGAGAGCCGCGCCAGCTCCGCCGCCGATACGAGCGCGAACCCGTCGACACGCGCGTCCGGACACGACACCGCGGACGTCAGAAGCCTCAGGAAACCGTCGCGCAGGCGCTCCATGGTGGCACGCTGGAACAGGTCGCGGGCATAGCCGAACGCGCCCGCGATTCCGGCGCCCGTCTCGACGCTCTCCAGCGCGAGATCGAACTGGATCCCCCCGGTTTCGCGTGCGAACGGCTCCACGGCGAGACCGCCGGCCCGCAGGGCGGTCCCGGCCTCGACCCGGTGGGTGTGCATCACCTGGACCAGGGGGGTGTGACTGACGCTGCGCTGCGTCTGCAGGGCCTCGACCAGTTGCTCGAAAGGCAGATCCTGGTGCTCTTGCGCCTCGACGAAGGCGGCACGCACGCGGCCGACGAGGTCGGCGAAGCTCTCGGCCGGATCGACGGCGATCCGGATCGCCAGGGTGTTCACGAACAGGCCGACGACGTGCTCGGTCTCGGGCCGGCCCCGGTTGGCCACCGGTACGCCGATCCTGAGATCGCGCTCGCCGGTGTAGCGAGAGAGGAGGAGCGCCAGCGCGGCAAACAGCACCATCGCCTGCGTCGCCCCGGCCGAGTGGGCGACGGCGCGCAGAGACTCCGCTCCTGCGGCATCGAGCGAGAACGTCACCGCCGCGCCGCGAAAGCTCTGGAGCGCCGGCCGCGGCCGGTCGCTGGGCAGCGCGATCACCGCGTCGCCGGTCCCGAACTGGGCACGCCACCAGGCGAGCTGGCGCTCGCGTTCGCCGGCCTCGAGCCAGTCGCGCTGCCAGCGGGCGTAGTCGCCATAGGCGATCGGCAACGGGGGAAGCTCGGCCGCAGGGCCGTCGGTGTAGAGGCGGAGCAGGTCGTCGAGCAGGATGTCGACGGACCGGCCGTCGCAGACGAGATGATGGATCGTCAGGAGGAGGCGATGGCGGTCCGGGCCGAGCCGCAGCAGCAGGGCCCGCATCAAGGGTGGGGCGGCAAGGTCGAAGGGCCGGCGCGCCTCCTCGACCGACAGGGCGGCGGCGCGCTCGTCCCGCCTCGCGGCGTCGAGGGCCGAGAGGTCCTCCACGCGCAGCACGCTCGCGTTCACAGGCGCGACGAAGGCCTCGACCCCGTCGCCGTCAGTGGCGCGAAATCCGGTGCGCAGCCCGTCGTGCCGCGCGATCAGCTGCCCGATCGCGCGGTCGAGGGTGGCCGTATCGAGCGCGCCCGTCAGATCCAGGCCGCCCGCGATGTGGAGCAGGGCCGGGTCGCCCCCCATGCGCCCCATCAGCCAGAGCCGTTCCTGGGCGTAGGAAAGCGGCGCGGGACCGGCCTCCTCGGCGGGCACGATCGGCAGGCTCCCGAAGGCGATGCCCTTCTCCGCCAGGGCCGCCAGGAACAGCCGGCGCTTGTCGGCGGGAAGGCGGCGGAAGCGCCGGCTCAGATCGGTCGCGGCGATTCCCATCTCAGGCCTCCAGGCCGGCGAGGAGGTCGTCCATCGCCGCAATGTCGGCGGCCTCGTCGCGCCGTGCGGACGCGGCCTCGTCGATCACCCGGCCGAGGTCTCGAAGGGTCCGCGCCTCGAACAAGGCCCGGATCGGGATCGTCAGGCCGAGTTTTTGGCGGATGCGCATGGCGACCTCGGCCGCCGTGAGGGAGTGGCCGCCCAGCGCGAAGAAATCGTCGTCGCGGCCGATCTTGGCGAGATCGAGCACCTCCCGCCAGATCGCGGCCATGGCGGTTTCCGTCGACCCCTGCGGCGGATGGCGCAGGTCCGGCAGCGCCGCTGGGGCGGGCAGGGCCGCGTGGTCGAGCTTGCCGTTGGGGGTGAGCGGCAGGGCCGGCACCCCGACGACATGGGCCGGCACCATGTGCTCGGGCAGGCGCAGGGCGAGGGCCGCGCGCAGAGCCGCCGGATCGGGCGATTCGCCCACCACATAGGCCACGAGCATCGGCCCGCCCGGGGATTGGCGCAGGACCACGGCGGCATCGCGGATACTAGGCTCTGCCCTCAGCGCGGCGGCGACCTCGCCCGTCTCGATGCGAAAACCCCGCAGCTTCACCTGACCGTCGGCCCGGCCGAGATAGTGCAGCGTCCCATCCGGCCTGCGCAGGGCGAGATCGCCGCTGCGGTAGAGCCGGGCGCCCGGCCCGCCGAACGGGTCGGGCACGAAGCGCGCGGCGGTGAGGCCGGGCCGGCCAAGATAGCCCTGCGCGAGGCCGGCTCCCCCGACGCAGATCTCGCCGGGCACGCCGTCCGGTACCGGATCGCCGGCCTCGTCGAGAAGGTGCAGGGCGAGGTCGGCGAGGGCCTCGCCGATCGGGCTGCCGGCCCCTCGCGCATCCGCCGTCGCGAGGGGACGGTCGGTGACGTGAACCGTGGTCTCGGTGATGCCGTACATGTTGACGAGGCGGGGGGCGGCGTCGCCGAACCGCGCGAACCAGGGCGCCAGGCCTGAGACGTCGAGGGCCTCGCCGCCGAAGATCACGTGGCGAAGGGCGAGATCGGGGCCGTCCGCCCGTGCGAGCGCGGCCTGCATCAGCGGCCGGAAGGCCGACGGCGTCTGGTTGAGCACCGTGACGCGTTCGGCCACGAGCAGATCGAGGAAAGCGTCCGGCGCGCGGGCGACCGCGTGCGGCACCACCACGAGCCGGCCGCCATGGCAGAGCGCGCCGAAGATTTCCCAGACCGAGAAGTCGAAGCCGTAGGCGTGGAACAGCGTCCACACGTCGGACTTCCCGAACCCGAACCTGTCTTGGGTGGCGGCGAGCAGCCGGGCGACGTTGCCGTGGCTGACGACGACGCCCTTGGGCCGTCCGGTCGAGCCGGAGGTGTAGATCACGTAGGCCGGCTGCTCGGGAACGGTGTCCGGCAGCGCGACCGGGCCGGTCTCGTCGGGCAGGGGGCGGTCGACGAGGATCGGGCGCGGCGCACCGGGGGGGAGCGAGCGGGCGGCATCGGCCGTCGCCACGATGGTGGACAGGCCGGAATCGGCCAGCATGAAGGCGAGGCGCTCGGCCGGATAGGTCGGGTCGAGGGGCAGATAGGCGGCCCCGCTTTTCAGGATCGCCAGGAGGCCGACGACGAGTTCGAGGGAGCGGCCGGCGCAGAGACCCACCAGCGTCCCCGGCCGCACGCCCTCCCGCACGAGGTGGTGGGCGAGGCGGCCGGCGCGGGCATCGAGATCCGCATAGGTCAGGGACCGATCCGCATCGGTCACGGCGATCGCCTGCGGACGGGCCTTGGCCTGATCAGCGATGCGCGCGTGGACCGCCGGCATCGCGGGCAGGTGCAGACGGGCGCCCGCCCGGCGGCGGGCGGCGGCGACTTCGTCGGGCAGGGCGGGAACCAGCCTCCCGAGCGGCAGGGCGGCCTCCTGCGTGAGGCGGTCGAGCACGTGCAGGAGCGTGGCGCTCAGCCGGGCGACGTCGGCACGGGAGATCGCGGCCAGGTCGACGCTCCAGCTCAGACGCGGATCGGCATCGAGCAGGAGCGAGAGGGTGAGCGGTACGTCGGTCGCCTCGATGGTCGAGACGGGACCGAAGGCGAGGCCGCCGAGGCTGCGCTCGCGCACCACGGCATCCATGGGGTAGTTCTCTACGACGAGAAGGCTGTCGAACAAGGCCCGTCCGCTGCGGCCGGCCCAGCCCTGGACCTCGACGAGGGGCGCCAGGTCGTGGTCGCGCAGGGCCACCGCCTCGGCCTGGATCCGCCGCAGCCAGTCGCCGATGGGCTCTTGAGCTGGCAGCGCCACGATCCGCGGCAGGGTGTTGATGAACAGGCCGAGCACGTCGTGCAAGGCCGTCTCGTCCGCCGGGCGGCCGGAGACGGCGATCCCGAAGACCACCCTAGCGCGGCCGGTGAAACGTCCGAGGGTGATCGCCCAGGCGGCCTCCATGAGCGTGGCGAGCGTCACGCGCTCGCACCGGGCGAGATCCCTCAGCCGCGCCATCCGCGCCTCGCCGAGCGCCGTCTCGATGACGGCGTGACCCATCCGGCCACCCTCGCCGGTACAGGCCGGGGCGAGGAGGCTTGGCTCGTCGAGGCACGCCAGGCGGCCGCGCCAGTAGGCTTCGTCGGCCGCGCGAGCGCGGCGCGCCAGCGTCGCGAGATGGTCGCGGAACAGGGCTCTGGGCGCCGGCACCGCCTCGCCGGCATAGGCGCGCAGCACCTCCGAGACGAGGCGGGCGTTGCTCCAGCCGTCGAGGACGAGGTGGTGGCACGTCCAGATCAGACGGTGCCGGCCCTCGCCCAGGGCGACGAGGACGAGGCGCATTAGGGGAGGGGCCACGAGATCGAAGCCGAGGGCGCGCTCGCTCTCCGCCAGATCGGCGAGGGCCGCCGGCGACAGGCCGGCTCCGTCGACCTGTCGCACCGACAGCGTCGCGCGGGCGTGGACGACCTGGAGCGGCGCGGCGAGTCCCTCGGCCCAGAGAAACCCGGTGCGCAGGACGGGGTGGCGGTCGATGGCGCGTTGCCAGGCGGTCTCGAAGCGGGCGGGGTCGAGACCGTCGATGGTGACGCTCAGCTGATTGACGTAGAGCCCCGAATCGGGTGCCGCCAGGGCATGGAACAGGATCCCGGCCTGGGCCGGGGTGAGCGGATAGAGATCGGCGACGGTGCGCCAGGGCAGGTCGAGGGCGTCGAGTTCGCCTTGGGTCAGACCGGCGAGGGGGAAATCCGAGGGTGTCGCCCCGCCGATGGCAGGGTCGCAGCCATGTTCGGCCAGCGCCGCGAGATCGGCTTTCAGCCTGTCCGCGAGACCGGCGATGGTCGCCGGCTCGAATTGCGCGCCACTATAGCCGAGACGCAAGGTCAGTGCGCCCTCGGACACGAAGCTGTCGACGACGAGTTCGGCCCCGATGGGAGCATCGGGATCGGTCGAGAGCCGCATCGACCCTCGGTCGATGGCAAAGAGGTCGCTCCGCGCGACGCCGTCGACCTGCCCGAGATGGTTGAACGCGACCTCCGGTGCGGGAAAGGCGGCGAGGGCGGCCCGGTCCTGCGAATCGCCGCAATAGAGCAGCCGACCGAAGCCGGCGCCGTCGTCCGGCACCGCACGCAAAGCCTCCTTGACGGCCTTGCAGGCTCGGCCTGGATCGCCCGACACGTCGAGACGCACGGGAAACACGGTTGTGAACCAGCCGACCGTGCGGTCGAGGGGGAGCACGCAGCCGGATCGCCCGTGGCGCTCGATCGACACGCGGATGGCATCGCCGCCGGCCCAGCCCGCGATGGCGCGGGCGAGTCCGGTGAGGATCATCTCATCGAAGCGCAGGCGATAGGCGGCCCTCGCCCGGTCGAGGCGGGCGGTGACGACGGGATCGAGGGTGACGACGGTCTCGCATGCCTGGCGCCGGGTTCGGGCGCCTTCGGGATCGTCCACCGGCAGGCGGACGGACGGACCCGCCAGGGCCGCGATCCAGACCTCGCGCTCGCCGGGCCTCGGGGCGAGGCTCGTCAGGTGATGGGCGAAGGCGCGGGAGGAGGGGGTAGTGGGCAGCGGGGCAGTCTCGTCCCGGTAGAGCGCATCGAGATCGGCGAGCAGGATGCGCCACGAGACGGCATCCACCACGAGATGGTGCGCCGTCAGCAGAAGGCGCTGGCCGCTCGCGGAGTCGCCCGCCAGCACGGCGGCGAACACCCGGCCGCTGGCGAGGTCGAGGCTGCGTTCGGCTTCGGCAAAGGCGGGGCGAGTCTCGCGCGCGACGGTGAGGGGCGCCCCCAGGGTCTCCGGCGCGACCGGTTCCTGTGTCCAGGAGCCGTCGGCGTCCTGGCGGAACCGGTGCCGCAGGGCGTCGTGATGCGCCACGAGTTTTTGGAGAGTACGGCCGAGGCGGTTGCGGTCCAGGGGCTCGCGGATCTCGAGTTCGAGGGACTGGTTCCAGTGGTCGCGCCGGGACATCGGCTGGTCGAAGAACCAGCTCTGGATCGGGGTCAGCGGAGAGGGGCCGTCGGGGACGGGAGGAAGGGCCGGTGCCGCATCCAAGGGGACGAGACCGGCGGCCAGGGCGGCGACGCTCTGGTGCTCGAAGACCTGGCGGGGGGTCGCCGAAAAACCGGCCTCGCGCAGGCGTGCGACGACCTGGAGGATCAGGATGGAATCGGCGCCGGCCTCGAACACGTTCTGATCGGGCGGGATGCCGGGCAATCCCAGCGCCTCGGCCCAGATGCGGGCGATGCGGCTTTCGGTGTCGGTGAGGGGGCGGGTGTCGCCGGGATCGGCCTCGGGCAGGGGTTCGGGCTCGGGCAGGGCGGCCCGGTCGAGCTTGCCCGCAGGGGTCAGCGGCAGGCGCTCCAGGGGCACGATCCGCGCGGGCACCATGTAGTCGGGCAGGCGCCGCGCCAAGGCCGCCCGCAGCGCCGCGGCGTCGAGCCCGGCCCCCGGTGCGGGCACCACATGGGCCACCAGCATCGGCCCGGCCGGACCCGGCCTCACGCAGGCGGCCGCCGCCGCCACCGTCTCCTGGGCCAGGAGCGCCGCCTCGACCTCGCCGAGCTCGATCCGGAACCCGCGCAGCTTCACCTGGGCGTCGCTGCGCCCGAGATACTCCACCGTCCCGTCCGGCCGCCAGCGCGCCAGATCCCCGGTCCGGTACATCCGCGACCCCGGCGCCCCGAACGGATCGGGCAGGAACCGCGCCGCCGTCTCGCCGGGCCGGCCGAGATAGCCCCGCGCCAGGCCGTCGCCGCCGAGATGGAGTTCTCCCGTCACCCCCACCGGCACCGGTTGCAGCGAAGCGTCGAGGATCAGCGCCCGGCGTGTCCCCACCGCCCGGCCGATCGGGGCGTGAGGCCTCTCCACCGCCGCCTCGGGGCCGACCTTCCACACCAGCGGCGAGATCACCGCTTCGGTCGGTCCGTAGCCGTTGATGAGGAACGTCGGCGCCAGCGCCCGCCCGATCAGCCCGAAACTTTCGCGGGACAGCGCCTCGCCGCCGAAGGCGTAGGAGCGCGGGGTGGGGGGCGTGCCGGCGCGGGCCGCCTCGAGGGCGAGGGGGTGCATGTAGGCGGTGGGAAAGCCGGCATGGGTGACGCCGAACCGCTCCATCGCGTCGAGGGCCTGGCGCGGGGTCCAGAGCCCGTCGGGCTTGAGCACGACGCAGCCACCGAAGGCCAGCGGCACCATCCAGCGTTCCTGGGCGCCGTCGAAGGCCATCGACAGGACGTGGAGTTCGCGGGTGTCGGGGCCGGTCTCGTAGACGGCGCCGGTGGCGCGGACATGCATGGCGAGCGGCCCATGCGCCACGCCGACGCCCTTGGGCGTGCCGGTGGAGCCGGAGGTGAAGATCACGTAGGCGAGCTGGCCGGGATGCAGGGCCGGCATGGGGACGGGATCTTCCGTCTCGTCCGACTCTTCGGCGTCGAGGTGCGCGACGCCGTCGAGGGCCGGCAGGTCGTCGAGGGCGCTGCCGGCGCCGACGACGAGGCGGACGCCGGCGGCCTTCAGGATGGCGGTACTCCGCTCGGGCGGCTGGGCGGGATCGAGGGGAAGGAAGGCGGCCCCGGCCCGCATGATCGCGAGGAAGATCGCAATCTGGGCGGCGCCGCGCGGCATCGCCACCGCGACCGGCTCCTCGGGACGCAGGCCGCGCCGAACCAGCCGGCGGGCGAGGCGATCGGCCTCGGCCTCCAACGCGGCGAAGGTGGTGGTGGCCTGCCCGCAGATCACCGCCGGGGCGTCGGGCCTGGCGCGGGCGGCGGCGGCGATCAGCTCCGGCACCGTTGCTTCCACCAGCGGCAGCGGGCCGGGGAGGGGGCTCGAGAGCCGCGCCAGCTCCGCCGCCGATACGAGCGCGAACCCGTCGACACGCGCGTCCGGACACGACACCGCGGACGTCAGAAGCCTCAGGAAACCCTGCTCCAAGCGCGCGATCGTGTCGGCATCGAACAGTGCCTGATCATAGGCGAAGGTGCCCCTCGGCGCGCCGTCGACCTGTGCGATCTCGAGGACGAGGTCGTAGGGCGGCGCGCCGGTATCCTCGCCGAAGGCCTCCAAGGTGAGGCCGCCGGCCCGTCCGAGCACCCCGAGACCAGCGGGCTGCTGGCTGATCATCACCTGGGCCAGCGGGTTGCGGCCCGAGGCGCGGGGCATTCCCAGGGCCTCCACCAGCCGCTCGAAGGGCAGGTCCTGATGGCCCTGCGCCTCGCTCAGGTCGGCGAACACCCGACCGACGAGGTCGCGCAGGGTCGCGGAGGCGGCAACGGTGACCGGGACCACCAGAGTGTTGACGAACACACCGACGAGATCCTGGCTGCCCGGGTGATGCCGGCCGGCCACCGGCATGGCGATGCGCAGATCGCGGGTACCGCCGAAGCGGCCGAGGAAGACGGCGAAGGCCGCCACCATCACCGCGAAGGGCGAGGTGGCGGTTTCCTGTGCGCATCGTGCGATCCCGTCCCCGACGGTCACGTCGATGACGAAGGGATGCCGTCCGGTCGGTCCCCGCGCCTCCGTCCGGCGTTGGCCGAGCATCAGTTCGGCGACGGGGGCGGCGAACCGTTGCCGCCACCAGGCGAGGTCGGTCTCCATCGCGCCCCGCCGAACCTCGTCCCTCTGCCAGGCGGCGAGGTCGGCGGGCTGGATCGCGAGTGCGGGCAGATCGGCTTGGCGCCCCTCGACGGCCGCCGCGTAGAGGGCCGGCAGGTCGCGCAGCAGCACGCGCATCGAACAGCCGTCGCAGACGATGTGGTGCATCGTGACGAGGAGCACATGCGCGTCCTCCCTCAGCCTCACAAGGGCGAACCGCATCAGCAGGCCGCCGTCGCGATCGAACGGCCGCTCGGCTTCTTCGCGAGAGAGCAGGGCCAGATCCGTCTCGCGCCGATCCAGCGGACGAGGCGACAGGTCGGTGACGGGCAGTGCCACGGCGGCGGGCACCGCGTCGATCGTCTGCATCGCGCCTCCGTCGGGGCGCCGATGCAGGCGGGTACGGAAGGCCTCGTGGCGGCTGGCGAGCGCGACCAGGGCCTCGTCGAGCGCCCGCCGATCGAGGGGACCCGTCAGCCGCAGACCGCCCGCGATGTGATGCCCGACGCCCTCGCCGAACTCGGCCTCGACCCAAAGCCGCTCCTGCGCGAAGGACAGGGGAAGCATGCCGCCGCGCGCCGCCGGCGGGATCGCGATGGGGGCGGTCCCAGAGGCCATCAACCGGTCGACCGCCTCGGCAAAGGCCCCTAGGCGGGGATGCGCGAACAGGATTGGCGCCGGCAGCGCCACCGCCATGGCCTCGCGAATGGCCGTCAGCAGGCGGATCGCCGCCAGGGAATCGCCCCCGAGCGCGAAGAAGTGGCTGTCGGCGCCGATATCCTCGCGCCCGAGCACCGAGACCCAGAGCGCGGCGAGGCGCGCCTGCGTTCTCGTCGACGTCGCCGGAGCGACGGGTTCGGCGCCGACCCGGCGACCGCCCTCGACGATCGCATAGGCGTCGAGGCTGCCCTCTTCCCAGCCGCGACGGGTGGCGGCCCGTTGCAGCTTGCCGCTCGAGGTGCGGGGTAGTGCGCCCGGGTTGAGCAGCACGACGACGCGGGCGGTCTCCATGAAGGCGTCGCCGACGGTCTCGGCGACGAGAGTGGCGAGCGCCTCGGGGGCGACCAGCCTCTGCACAGACCGCGACACCTCGACGGCGACCCCGATGCCCTCGCGGCCGTCCCGCTCGATCGAGAAGGCTGCGACCCGCCCCTGGCGAAGGATCTCGACACCCTCCTCCACCGCCCGCTCGACGTCCTGCGGATAGACGTTCTGGCCGCGCAGGATGATCAGGTCCTTGGCGCGCCCGACCAGGAACAGCCGGCCGTCCTTCAGGAACCCGAGGTCGCCGGTGCGCAGGGTGCGACGGCCGTCCCGTTCGACGAAAGTCTCGGCCGAGGCCCGCGGGTTGCGCCAGTAGCCCTGGGCCAGGCTCGGGCCGCAGACCAGCACGTCGCCCACGGTCCCGTCGGGGACCGCCGCCCCATCGGGGCCGGCGACCAGGATCGGATGGTCCGGCTGGGCCAGCCCGCAATCGACGATCCGGCTCCCGTCCTCGTCGGGCACGGCCCTTCCCTCGGCAAGTCCGTCGGGGTCGAGGGCGAGGCTGCGCAGGCCTTCGCCCCGATGCCCGGCGCAGACGAACAGGGTCGCTTCCGCCAGTCCGTAGCAGGGGCGCAGAGCGCGGGCATCGAAGCCCGCCGGAGTGAAGCGTGCGACGAAGGCCGCCATGGTCTCGGCCCGTACCATCTCCGATCCCGAGAAAGCGATCTGCCAAGTCGACAGGTCAAGGCGGGCCAGCGCGGCGTCGTCGATCCGGTCGGCGCAGAGCCGGAAGGCGAAGTCCGGGCCGCCGCTCACCGTGGCGCCAAAGCGCGTGATCGCCTCAAGCCACCGCGCCGGCCGGCCGAGGACGTGCTTGGGCGACATCAGCACGGCGGGAATGCCGGCATGGATCGGCTGCAGCATCCCCCCGATCAGGCCCATGTCGTGGTAGAGGGGGAGCCAGCTCACCATCACGTCGTCGGGCCGGAACGGGAACCCGTCGCCGATCAGGCGCTCGTTGGCCATGAGATTGGCATGGGCGACGACGACGCCCTTGGGGCTGGCCGTCGACCCCGAGGTGTATTGCAGGAAGGCGATCGTGTCGGGCGTCGGCAGCCATTCGCGCCAGGCCTCGGCCTCGGCCGTGTCGATGTCCTCCACCGCGATCACCTGCGCGCCGGAGCCAGCCATGGCCGGCACCGTGTCGCGAGCCTGCCGATGGACCAGGATCACGGTGGGCTCGCAATCGGCGACGATCGCGGCGAGCCGGGCCTGGTGCTGGGCCCGGCGCGGCTCCGGCGGGAAGGCCGGGACGGCAATCGCGCCGGCATGGAGGCAGGCGAGGAAGCCGGCGACATAGTCGAGCCCGGTCTCGAGCATCAGGCAGACGCGGGCGCCGGGCGTGACCGACGCCTGCAGCCGCGCCGCGATCGCCCTGGTGCGGCGATCGAGGGATGCATAATCGACGCAGAGCTCCCCTCCGCTCGGATCGTCCAGGAAGCGCAGGGCCTGCGCCCCGGGATGATGCGCGGCGAGCCAGCGCAGGTGGCGCACGTAATCCACGACGGGCGCAACCGCGATCGGCTCGCGCTGGACGACGTCGGTCATCGGGTGTCCTGGTCCTGAGGGTGTCGTGCCTGGGGTCAGTGGGCGCCGTCGAGGGCGCGGCGCAGGCTCATCGGCCGCATGTCGGTCCAGACCTCGTCGATATGGGCAAGGCAGGCGGTCTTGGTTCCCGAGAACCCCGACGCCGACCACCCCGCGGGGACGGGACGGTAGGAAGGCCAGATCGAATATTGCGCCTCGTCGTTGATCACCACGAGGAAGGTCGCGTCGCCGTCGTCGAAGGCCATGGATCCCGTCCGTTGCTCGGTCTCGAAGGTAAGGACGGCGGAGCGGCACGGAAATTTACCCGAGGGATCGCGAAAAAACTTCGCGCCGCCCCTAAATCGGCGTCCCGTCCGAACGTCCTCTCCTTCGACGACCGACCCGCGACGCGCCACGAGCGCCGCCGGACCGGTCCCCCAAAAGACCACGGGACGTGCCGTTGCCGACGACCTGCGCCTTTCGCTGCTATGAATCCTCGGGGCGACCGCTCGACGTCCATCGTGACGGCGATCGCCTCAGCGTCGTCGGCGAGGGCCGTGTCGGACTGCGCCTTCGGTTTGCCGACGAGGCGATCCCGCGCCTGGCCGTGGAGGACGGCTCGGCCCTTCCGGAGGGCGACGTCCGCCATGCCACGGCGGCCTTCGCCCTGGTCTCGGCGACCCGGCCCGAGGCCGACCGCATCGCCCTCGACCCCACAAGCTTCGCGCCGATCGCTTCGCCCCTACGCGCCCAGGGGCTCGCGGTAGCCGAGGGCGAGGCGCTCACCGTCCATGTCGACATGCTGTGGCAGCGCCCCGAGCCGTGGCTCGCGACCCTGGCGCAGCGTGATTTTCCGGCTCGCCTCGTCATGAGCGAGGGCAAGCGTCACCCTTTGAGGGCGCCCAAGCCCGACGGCCTCGTCTATGCCCGCTTCATCCCCTGGCTCGGTCGTACGCTGTCGTTCCGTGCCGCGACGCTCGATCACGACCTCGACACGCTGCATCGCTGGATGAACGACCCGCGCGTCGACGCGGCCTGGGGCGAGGCCGGCGAGCGGGCCAAGCATGCGGCCTACCTGTCGGCGCTGATCGCCGACCCGCACATGATCCCCCTGATCGGCGCCTTCGACGGCGAGCCGTTCGGCTATTTCGAGGTCTATTGGGCCAAGGAGAACCGTCTCGCGCCATTCTACGACGTGCAGGACTACGACCGCGGCTGGCACGTCCTGATCGGCGAGGACGCTTTTCGCGGCAGGGCGTTCGTGTCGGCCTGGCTCCCCTCCCTGATGCATGCCCTCTTTCTCGACGATCCCCGGACGGAGCGCATCGTCGGCGAACCGCGGGCGGATCACGTCCAGCAGTTGCGCAACCTCGAACGTTCGGGCTTTGCCCGGATCAAGAGCTTCGATTTTCCGCACAAGCGCGCGGCCCTCGTCATGCTGCTGCGCGAGCGCTTCTTCGCCGAACGGCTCTGGGCGCCGTCCGGCGGCGATCCGGGAGCGGCGCCATGACCGACGCCTTCGATCGCGCGCCGTCCGACCGCAGCACTCACCGCAGACAATCCGAGGACGGCGGCATGGATCGGCATCCGGATACCCGGGGTCATGACGGCCCGGAACCGGTCCACGACGTCATCGGGATCGGCTTTGGCCCCTCCAACCTCGCCCTCGCGATCGCCCTCGACGAGGCCGGCGGCCGGCGTAGCCTCAGACCCCGCGTGCGCTTCATCGAGCGCCAGCCCGAGTTCGTCTGGCATGGCGGCATGCTGCTGCCCGACAGCGGGATGCAGATCTCCTTCCTCAAGGATCTGGTGACCCTGCGCGACCCGACGAGCCCGTTCACCTTCGTGAACTACCTCCACGTCCACGGCCGGCTGATCGACTACATCAACCGCAAGTCGTTCTATCCCAGCCGCATCGAATTCAACGACTACCTGCGCTGGGTCGCGGCCCGGTTCGCCGACCGGTGCGATTACGGCCGGACCGTCGTCGCCGTGGAGCCGGAGGGCTCGGGCGACGTCATCCGCCACCTCGTGGTGAAGGCCGTCGACGTCGAGGGCCGCGAGCACCGGAGGCGGACCCGTGCCGTGGTCCTGGCAACAGGTGGCGAACCCCGCATCCCGCCGATGTTTACGGGGTTCCGCGACAGCCGGCGCGTGTTCCATTCCTCCGGCTATCTCCGGCGTATCGCCGACGTGCCTGAGGCGCCGAGCCCCCGCATCGCGGTGATCGGCGCCGGCCAGACCGCGGCCGAGATCTTCCTCGACCTGCAGACGCGGCTGCCGCAGGCCCGTGTCGAGATGATCTTTCGCGGGCAGGCGCTCAAGCCCGCCGACGACAGTCCGTTCGTGAACGAGATCTTCAACCCCGACTTCACCGATTTCCTATACCGCCGGCCCGCTGCCCAGCGCAGATCCATCATCGATGAGTTCCGCACCACCAACTACTCGGTCGTGGACGGCGACCTGATCGCGCGGATCTACGATCTCCTCTACCAGCAGAAGGTCTTGGGCGACCCGCAGCACGCCCTGCATCCGCGCACCACCGTGGCGTCAGCCCGAGAGCACGTGGACGGGGTGTCGCTCGACCTCGTCGACGTGACGGGTGCCGTGCGGCAGGCGCGCTACGACGCGGTCGTGCTCGCTACCGGCTATCGCCGTGACGGCCTCGACAGCCTGATGACGGACCTGAAGCCCTACCTCGTCGAGGGCGCGATCGACCGCGACTACCGCCTGCGGACGAAGGCCGGGTTCGAGCCCGCGATCTACCTTCAGGGGTTCAGCGAGCCGACCCACGGCCTGAGCGATACCTTGCTCTCCGTCCTCGTCATGCGCGGGGCCGAGATCGCGGAATCGCTTTTGACAAACCGGCCCCTGCACGCCACGGCCTAACGCGCCCGCCCCTCAACCAGACCACGGCCGCATGCTCCGGACCAGCGACGATCACGCCTCGACCACCGGGACCGGCTCGAGACCGGCCGGCGGCCCGCTCTACGAACTCGACGGCGTCTCCTTCCGCATCGGCGGCCGGCCGTTGATCGAGCCGCTGGACCTGGTCCTACCGGCGCGCCGCGTCGTCGGCCTGATCGGGCACAACGGGTCGGGCAAGTCGACGCTGCTCAAGCTCCTCGGACGCCAGCAGGCGCCGAGTACCGGGCGCATCCGCTTCGACGGGCGACCAATCAATTCCTGGGGCGACCGCCCCTTCGCGCGGGAGGTCGCCTACCTGCCGCAGACGCCGCCGCAGGCTCCCGGCATGCTGGTGAGGGAACTCGTCGCCCTCGGGCGCTATCCCTGGCATGGGCCGCTCGGGCGCGTGACCTCCACCGACCGCGAGACGATCGCCGAGGCCATGCGGCTCGCCGACGTCGCGCCCTTCGCCGAGCGCCTGGTCGACAGCCTGTCGGGGGGCGAGCGCCAGCGGGTCTGGCTCGCCATGCTGGTGGCGCAAAATGCCGGCTGCCTGCTCCTCGACGAGCCGATCTCGGCCCTCGACATCGCGCACCAGATCGAGGTGCTGGCCCTGGTCCGGCGCCTGTCGAGCGAGCGTGGGTCGACGGTGATCGTGGTGCTCCACGACGTCAACATGGCCGCCCGCTTCTGCGACGAGATCATCGCCCTGCGGGCCGGACGCCTCATCGCCCGCGGAACGCCCAGCGAGATCGTCACGCCCAAGATGCTCGAGCAAATATACGGTCTCAAGATGGGTGTTTATCGCAGTTACGATGAAGGTTTTCTTGTTTCCTTTGCGGAGTAGTAAATATTGTATCGTTGATAATTATGATAATTTAAAATTAAATATTTGATAAATCTAAATGTTAAGTATGAGCTAACCGGAAATTTTAGTGGCACATTCTCTGTGTCGGCATCACAAGATATTCTGGGATGGACTTTGTCAATCGAGGGCAATCTGTCGAGTTTTTTGAGGCCAACGGCCCGATATGAGGTCGCCAGCTCACCCGACACTTGGCCTTACCTCGCCAATTCCGGGGCGCCATTCCCGGCCCTTTCTATTCCAGTCCCTGTCTCTGTCTCTGTCTCAGCAGGATCGCGTTGGCGAGCCAACACGTCACCCGTAAGCGGGGCAAATTCCCGGGTAGCTTGGCAGTGTTGCCGACTCGCGTGGAAAGCGGCCTCAACGTTTTCAACGGCTTGCAGAACACCAGTTCCGGGCAAGCGTGGCGCTTGCCCGGGAATTTGCCCCGGTTACGATTCAACCTTTGGATGGTTCTGCCGCCGCTCCCCGACTTGACCACGCTGTCTCACGCCGAGAAGGACGCGCTCATCGTCGCGCTTTGGGAGCAGGTCGGCGCCTTGATGGCGCGTGTGGCGATGCTGGAAGCCAAACTGAACGAGCCGCCCAAGACCTCGGACAATTCCAGCGTCCCGCCGTCGAAGGGGCCCAAGGCCAATCGTGAAGGTGAGACGAAGCGGGAGGGGCCGCGCCAGGGCAGCGTGGGCCGCAAGGGCGGCGGTCGGCCGCTGAGCCGGGACCCCGATCAGATCGTGAGCGCGAAGGCGACGGCGTGCCGGCATTGCCACGCCGCCCTCGGCGAGGACGATCAGCTTTTGCAGAGCCGCTACGACAAGATCGATCTGCCGCCGGTGCGCCCCGTCGTGACCCGGGTGGAACGCTATGCCGGACACTGTTCGTGCTGCGGGGGAACCACCCTGGCGCCGGTCCCCAACGGGATGGACGAGGGCACGCCGTTCAGCCCCCGTATCGTCGCGACGGCGCTGTACCTGCGCTTCACCCACGCGATCAGCTATCAGCGCCTGCACCGCCTGTTCGAGCCTCTGTTCGGGCTCGTCATCAGCGAGGGCGCGCTCGACGCCATGTTCCGTCGCGCCAAGCCGGCGTTCGATGACGCGGTCGTTGCGATCCTGGGGCGATTACGCCGCTCGCGGATCGTCTGCTCGGACGAGACCAGCGTGCGCATCGATGGCAAGACCTGCTGGAACTGGGTGTTCCAGAACGATCAGATGGTCATCCACGTGATCCGCAAGACCCGGGGCGCCGGCGTCGTCACCGAGGTGATGGACGGCCACCGCCCCGTCATTTGGGTCTCGGATCTCTACGGCGCCCAGCAGGGCCATGCCGACCGATGGCAGGTCTGCCTGGCTCACCAACTGCGCGATTGCCAGTTCGCCATCGACGCCGGCGACACGATCTTCGCCCCGCGCATGAAGGCGCTGCTGCTGCGGGCCGTCGTCCTGGCGCGGCGACGCAAGACCTTGGCCGAGAGCACGCGGCGCGAATATCGGCGGCGCCTCGACGAGGACCTCGACGCCATCATGGCCCTCGTACCGGAAAACCGGCATGGCAAGCGCCTCCGCAAGCGATACGGCAAGGTCAGATTCGACCTCTTCACCTTCTTGATCGACCCCGACGTGCCGCCCGACAATAACGGCTCCGAACGCGAACTTCGGCCGACCGCCACGTATCGAAAGGTGACCGGCGGCTTCCGATCCGATTGGGGCGCCGAACTCTTCGCCGGCATCCGATCCGTCGTTGGCACCGCCGCACGCAACGGCATCGACGCCTATACGGCCATCCAAAACACGCTATCCGGCAGCACGGCATCCAAGCCGGGATGAGCAGATACGACCCGCGCCGCCCGGCAGCGTGAGGAGGCAAGGGATCGTGCCCGCAAATTTCGTGAGCGTCAGGCACGGTCGGCCGAGATGTGCGCCGCGCTCCTCAAGGCCATCGCGTTCGAGGCCGGGCTGCGTATGCGCGACGGCAAAGTTTTGGTGCGTGCCGAGGCCATCGACCTCGCTCAAGTCGTGGCGACGGCTGCGTTCCAGTCCCTCGGCGGGCCCTCGGACGTGGAGGTTTTCCGGCACCGGCGTCTCGAAGTTGCAAAGTACCTCGCGTCTTACGCCGAGGAAGTCTGACCCCAGGGGCAACCGCAAGTCGCCCCTCACGCCACCATACGAAGCTTTACCTAAAACCCGTGCCGACATAGGCTCGAGGCTCGTTGATCGCTTACTGGGGCTACCGTGGTCACCATCAAGTTCACCATCGGTGCCAAGACCGCTACGTTCACGACGACGGGCGGACACCCCGTGAGCGTCGAGATTGGCGACTTCATTACGCTGACGGCGTCGACAACGCTGAACACTATCTTGGCCGACATCATCGTGTTCATCGCTGTTCAGTGAGTGGCCGTGCGTGCACTGCTGACGGTGTGTTACGCAATCCTGATCGAGCGTTACATTGAGCAGGAGTAACGGGGCGGTCTCCACAGCACGTTCACCCACCTGCAACCCCGGGGCGGACCTGAGCCGCACGTATCCACAGGGGCCAGGAGATTGGTAACCACAGCAGGCGAGGGACTCTCGACAAGGCGGCCGGCATAGCGATCTCCTGGGCACACGCCAACGAAGGAGGCCGCCCTGATGTCCAGCAACGCTCACAACATCGCCCGGTCCTTCGAGGCTCCAATTCAGTTCATCGCGGGTTCGCTGGGCGGCATTTTGGTCGACCAACACTTGGACTATTGCGCGGCCGCCGGCATCCGCGCGCAGACCGCCCGCATCCGTGCTGCCCGCCTCGCTCGCGAGCAGGCCGTCGCCCGGGACGCGGCCGCTCGTGAGCTCGACGCTCAGTGCCGGGATGCCCTCATGCGCCGTGCGATTGCTCGGCGTGCGCACGCCACGGCATGACGAAATGCTTTCATGACACGACGAAATGCTACGGCGTGCGCACACGGTAAGAATCAATCCCGCTGAGGCATCAATCACGCGTTCGTGAACAACTATTTTCGGTCAGCAAAAAGCCCGCCCCGGGTGACCCGGGGCGGGCTTCGTCGTGCAGTCGGCGTGGGCTCAGGCGGCTAGGCGGGTATGCTCGACGAGGTCGTCCAGGACGTCCTGGATGTACGCCCGTTGCTCGTTGGCGTTTGACGCTGCCGCGGAGGCCGCGTGGAGCCTGCGGGCCTCGATGGCCACGAACTCCGCCGGGGTCATCGCGCGCGGCAGGCCGGGCAGATGATCCTCACCGAGCAGATGCTGGCCAATCGCGGTGTTGCCATGTCGCGAGAGGGCGACGCCCTGGTCCGCGGTTAGGGCGTCGAGGTACGCGCGGGCCGCCGAATCGAGGCAGCGCGCCTCGGGAGT
The DNA here is from genome assembly GCF_964242245.1 of uncultured Methylobacterium sp. NCBI lineage: Bacteria > Pseudomonadati > Pseudomonadota > Alphaproteobacteria > Hyphomicrobiales > Methylobacteriaceae > Methylobacterium > uncultured Methylobacterium sp. Next base: position 57,618 of record NZ_CAXTBY010000007.1, read on the forward strand.
GTCGTCCCCGAGGAGGAAATGCAGTGCGCCGCGGCCCCAGGCCTCCGCGGTCGATGGCGGCGCGGGGGCGGCCGGGACGGGCTGAGCGAACTCTGCCTCCTGCTCGGCGATGGCAGCCGGGATCGGGGGGACCGGTGCCATGACGGCCCGGACGGCCCGGAAGATCCATCGGCCACTCTCAAGCACGGCGACGATTACGACTGCGGCCATCGCGGCCAGGACGCGGGCCATGAACTGAAACGCCTTGAGCATTGGGGTTCCCTCCCTCTCTAAGGCCCCCAGGCTGGACCGCACGTACGCATCCCACAACGTGACGTGCGCTCGGTACGTCACGCGACCCCCAGGGCCTCCGCCTCCTCGAACGTCGCGGCGCGGACCCACACCTGCCTCGCGGTCGTCCTCACGCACGCGGCGACGTACTCCTCCCCCTGCCAATCGGCGAGCGTGTCCGCCTCGAATCCGTGCCCCGGTCCGAGCGTGTGGCGCACCGGCTCCGGCCTCAATAGCGTCCGCCGCACGCGTCGCTGCCACGCCCGGCACCGGGCGCCCGCCGGATCGAGCAGGTCCTCCGCCTCGACCTCCGGGATAGGCACGCACTCGCGCGCGCGCACGAGGAGAGCCCGGTCTGGATAGCGTCGGTTGGTCCCGAGGACGACGAGGACGGTGCCATCGGGAAGGTCGCTCAGGTCGTAGTGGCACCGCGGGGTGACCGTGTCGAACCCCGCGGCATGCGACCGGCCGACGGTGTGTTCGACCGGTCTGAGGCGCTCCCCGGCCGCCAGGGCGCCCGTTGCGTCAAGGGTTGCCGCGTGGAGGATCTCCCAGGGCGGCAAGGACAGCGTGAAGGATTGGGGCAAGGACCGCATGCCCAATCCTACCGCATCGGCACCCCCGTGCAAGGATTAGTCGCAAGGATTAGACAGTCGATCCTTCGACTTTCAAAGGATTGGCGATCGCTGGAAGGGGGTGTGCCAAATCGTGGTTAAGACGTGACAGGCGTTTTGTTCAGTGCAGGCGCTTGCAAATAGCCAGTAGCCGTCCTAGCTTGATAGCGTGAGGCGCTTGAAAGCGTGGAGGGCGAATTGGACACTGAGGGTGTAAGGGCGTTGCTGCGGCGGCGCGTAGAAGAGGGTGGGGGCGCAAGCGCGTTTGCGCGTCGGCACGCCGTGTCCGCGGCGTACATCAGCGACGTCCTTCGGGGGCACCGTCTCCCTGGTCCGTCTGTCCTCGATGCTCTCGGGCTGCGCCGCGTCGCCGCCGAGGTCCGCTACGAGGAGGCCACCCGTGGCTGACACGAATCGCGACTACACCGCCGACCTGGTCGACCTGTCGACCGCCGAGACCCGCATTCGCCTCGGCGAGCTTATGCAGGCCTGCCGAGCCCGGGCGGATGCCATCGGCGGCTTCCAAGGCCAAGGATTGAACGACCAGGTCGCTTCCGCCGAACGGAAGTTACGCCTCGCGGCTCGGGATCAAATTCGCCACCTCGCGGAGTGTCTCGCGACTTACGGCACCCCCCTTCCGGGCGACGAGCCAGCCCTGGCCGCACCGGCGCCCGCCCCCGTCGTCGAGGCTCCCCCTCCACCGGCGGCGGCGCCCCAGGGGATGAGGCTCCCCCGCCTGCCCCTGGCTACGCGCCCCACGCTCCCGAGGAGGTCCTGATGACCCTCTCGCCACGCCAGGCCAGGCTCCGGCTCGCCCGGTCAATTGAGGACGCCGGGGGCCAGAAAGCCTGGCGTCTGCGGAACGGTCTCGTCGAGAACTACTGGCAGACGGCGGTCTCCAAGGGGCTCCACGCGAAGGTGCCGCTCAGGGCGGAGATCCTCGCCGCCATCGGGCTGCGGGTGAACCCGAACACGGACGAGATCGAGGACGTCGCGGTGCCGAGGAGCTCCTTCCGTTTCGTAGCCGTCCAGGCGTCCGGGGAGGCCGGCGTCGCCGCCGCGCTCGCGATGATCTCCGCAGCATTTTCAGACTGATCCTTCCGTCGACGCGCCAGGCGGCAGTGGCGTCACGTGGTCCCCATCCCTCACACAACAGGAGCGCGTCGTGCGCCAGGTCCCCCTCTCTACCCTCCGTCCCGGCCATCACCCCGATGCACCTCCCGGCGTATGCAACGTCCGCAAGGTCGGACGGGACGCGGGGCTCGACGCCCTCGGCGCCAGCATCCTTTCCCTCGGCCTGCTGCAGCCCCTCGTCGTCGTTCCGGGCGGCGACTTCTTCTATGTCGTCGACGGCAACCGCAGGCATGCGGCCCTCGAATCGCTCCTGGCCGCCGGGAAGGTCGAGGCGGACCACGCCGTCCCGGTGATCGAGCGGGATGCCGAGACCGCCCGGGAGGCCGGGCTCGCGGCGAACATCACGCAGGCCCCGATGCACGAGGCCGATCAGATGCTCGCCTTCGCCGAGCTAAGGCAGGCCGGCCTGAAGGAGAAAGACATCGCGGCGCGGTTCGCTGCGCCTGTCTCGCAGGTCCGCAAGCTCCTGGCGCTCGGCGGCGTCAGCCCGGCGGTGCTCGATGCTTGGCGCGACGGAAAGCTTCGCATCGAGGATGTGCAGACCTTCACGATGGCCGCCCACGCCGACCAGGACCGCGTGCTCGCGAAGGTTCTGAAGGACGGCATGACATGGAAGATCCGGGAGATGCTCGGCCTCGATGCCGACGTCGCCCACCTGCTCTCCTACGTCGGCGCTAAGGCGTACAAGGCCGCCGGCGGAAGTGTGGTGGAGGACCTGTTCGGCAGCCGGGACGCGGTCTCCGATCAGGCCCTAATCAAGCGCCTGGCCGACGAGCGGTTGGATGCCGAGTGCGAGCGACGTCGGAAGGACGGATGGGCCTGGGTCGCCAAGGCCTCGGATCTTCCGAACGGCTGGCGCTGGTCGTGGCCCAAGGTGCAGTCGGCGGAACGACCGCTGACGGCCGAGGATCAGGCCCGCACCGAGGAGCTCGATCAGTGGCTTGATTCCGACGACAACGACGCAGCGACCGACGACGAGATCCGCGCAGCCCACGCCGAATTCGCCGCCCTGCAGGCGAAGACGAAAGTGCTGCCGGGTATCGCGGAGCGGTCGCGCTCCGGGTGCGTGATCGTGCTCGGTCGCGACGGCAAGGTTGAGGCCGTCGAGTACGTCATCCGCCCCGAGGACGTCCCCGCAGTCGCACCAAAGGACGACAAGTCGGCCGAGCCCAAGGAGAAGAGCCTGACGGACGCTCTCATGCAACGCCTGTGTGAGCAGGCGACCCGCGCCGTGCAGGCAGCCCTGCCGTCGTCGCCCAAGGCCGCGCTGGCCATGCTGCTGGCCGGGGCCCTGTGCGAGCAGCGCGGATCGAGCACGATGCATATCCGCATGGAGGGACTCGATAGCGCCAACGTCGCGGTCAAGCAGAACCTGCCGTTCGAGACCGTCCTAGCAGGGCTTCTCGACCGTACCGTCGACGAGCTTCTCAGCGTGGCGGCCGTCGTCGCGGCCAGAGGCGTGAGCCTGGGTCACTTTACCAGGATGGCCCCCTCCGCCCGGCCGGCCGCTCAGGCCATGATGGGCGCCATCGATACCGCCGCGATGACGGCGGCACTGGGCGAGGCCTTCGATGGCGAGGCGTTCTTTAAGGCCATCCCGAAGGGGGTGATCCTATCCATCGTCGGCGAGGTCCTCGGCGAGGCTGAGGCCCGGCGCGTCAAGGACCTGAAGAAGGGCGAGCTCGTCGCGTTCGCGGTCGCCTCGGTCCTACCCACGGGGTGGCTTCCCCGGGAGATCCGCCATCCCGGTTACGCGGGCCCGGGCGCCGTCGAGGCCCAGCCTGAGGCCGAGGCCGAGCCCCAGGCAATCGCCGCCTGAGCCCCTCCGTCGCGCGCCCGGCGGCAGGGGCGCACCCGTCGATTCCCCAGCAACCCCGGTTTTTCAGGAGCGCCAGCGTGCGCCAGGTCAACGACACCATCCGGACCGAGTTCGATTACGCCAGCGGAAACATCATCCGCGACGCGATGCACAACGCCTACGACCGAGGGCAGGCCGAGGACACCGATTGGCACCACGGCAAGGCGTCGGACGCCCTTGTGGCGGACCTCAGCGAGGCCGGCTTCTTGATCGTGCCAAGGCTGGCCTACGGCAAGCTCGACGCGATCCACGAGGCCGTTCGGACCGGTAACTGGACCGGCATCAGCGACCGAGATTGGCGGGCTTGGACTGAGGCCGTCCATGCCGGCTTTGTCAGCAAGAGCACCGTCCTTGGCGCCGAGGTCACGCCTACACCCGCGGGCGAGCGCGCGATCAAGCAGGCCGCGGCGTCGCCGGCATTTACGGGCAAGCTGGAAATCATCCGGTCGAGCCTGTGGCGGGCCTACGGCTGCGGGGAAGGCAGGGGGGGACTCGGCGCGAGGGGCGGTGCCAATATGGCAGCCGAGGTCGTCGCCGAGCTTGAGGACAACGGCTTCCAGATCGTCCGTAAGCCTAAGCCGGGTTCGTCGGCAGAGCGTGTCGGCTTTGACGACATCGACCTTCCTGTGCCTTCCGGCCCTTCCATCGCGAGTGAACTCATCGCGACGTGGGTCCGCGGGCTCGGCGACATCGTCGAATGGTGCGAGGGCCTGCTCCGTCAGCGCAAGATCGTGCTGACCGTCGGCCTCAGTGCGGCGACGTCACGGGAGCAGGACGAGGACCTCGAACGTCGCCTCGACAACCTTCGCAGCATAAGGGGCGTCGTCGGAGCGGAGCGGATCGCGGGCAACGGAAACGACCTCGCCGTTGAGGTTCGCTTCGATCATCACGTGACGACGGTCATTGTCGATTACGCCCCCCTGGACCTCCTTCCGCGGAAGGCCGCCTGATGCGCGCCCTCCTCACCACCATCGCCGGAGACCCAGCAAGGGTCTCCGTCTCCGCCGCGGCAATCGTCGCCCTCGGGGCGGTCATTGGCGGCCACGGCCTGGATCTCCTCGCCGCCCTGTGGACGCTCATCGTGGCGGCGACCACCTTCTGCACCGCCTTCATGGCCCTCGCCATCGCCGGGTCGCTTGCCGGCGTCATCCAGCCGCCGCCCATGAAGGAGGAATCCGACGATGCCCCGCCGGCCTGAGCCGCCCGAGACGCACGCCGTCGTAGAGCGCCACAGCGGGCGAATCGTGAGCCGCCACCTTTCCCTGCGGGAGGCCCGCGGCGCATGGGCTTACCGGGCGTACGAGGGGCGGCTCCCGGGCGCGAAGTTAACCCCCTGGGCCCACAAGCACCTGGTCCGACGCCTGCCTCAGGCCGAGCGTCGTCAACCAGCGACACAGTAGGAGTGGCACTTGTCCAAGAAAGCGAAGCCGTCCGAGAAAGCGAAGCCGTCCGAGAACTACAGCATCGAAATCGCCCGGGAGCCATTCGACGGTGCGGCGAAGTGGAAAGAGCTCGATGAGGCCAGCCGCGCGCTCTGGGGCGCTGCGGCCCTGGAATATGCCCAGGCTCACGTGATGGATGTCGGCGTGGGTCCCCATGGCCGAGCCTATAGTCATGCGTTACACACACTTGGATTTAAACTACACCATTACGCGTTAGATTTTGGCCTGCCTCAAAAGCAAGGCGATGCGTACATCATGCCATCCATGATTGGAGTGGTCTGTGATAAGTGCGGCGCAAGCCAGTCCGAAGTCAGTAACGCGGGCGGCACATGGCGCCGGGTCGTGTGCGAGGAGTGCCCCGACATCGTGCGCCACCCGTAGGCTTTCGCTGACGGAGGCCCTTGTGGCTCGCCTGCCCGAGGGGCAGAATCCATCCAGAGCAGGCAATGCCGCTCATCAGCCGGAGTACCGCAATGTCCAAAGTCCACGTCCTGAAACGCGCCCTGGCCCGCCGCGAACGCGACGAGCTATTCGCGGCGTTCTCCGCGTCGCTCCTTGGCGACAAGGCCATCCTGTTCCACGTTGAGACCGTCGATGAGACCCGGAAGCCGATCCCGGGTACCGGCCTCGATATCGTCGTCCGGGCCGGCACGACCGACGACGCATTCGCGGCATGGGAGCGCCACGCCGAGGACGTCGACGCAATTGGCAAGCACCGCGTCCAACTCACGTTCATCCAGCCCGCCACGGACGAGGAGCCGGCGGTGGAGATGGAGGTCGTCCGCAAGATCGACCTCGACCTTATCGCGCTCTGCGACGAGCTCGGCGACCTCTACGACGAGGATGTGCGCCTCGGCCTCGCCATCCCGCATGTGTTCTGAGGGGACCGCCATGCGCCACTTCCCCTACTGCGCCTCTCCCCGCGATTTCACCCTGGCCGTTGGCGGTCTTCTGATCGACTCCGAGGCGGTCTCACCCGCGCTCCAGGGTGTCCGCCGCGTCGAGGATGCCCAGAAGATCCTCGACCTGTTCGCCCAGGCGTCGACGTTCGATCCGCCTGACTGGTACCGGCCTGACCGCCCAGGCGACCGGTACCTGATGACGCTGATGTCCGGGGAAGTCTTGGCATGGGCGCGCCTCTCGGCCGAGGAGCCCCTGGAGCTCATGGCGTGGAGCGACGCGTTTCAGGGCACGATCATTTGGAGGGAGCGTGGACCGCGACTTGTTGATACGAGCCGGTGAGGCTCTCCGGGCGGGCGAGGACTGGCGCCGGCCGCTCGCCCGGCTGCTCGGACCGCACCACCCGGATGGCCCCAGGGACGAGCTCGATCCCCGTATGGTCAGCCGGTGGGCGTCCGGCCAGATGGGGATCCCCGAGTGGGTCCAGGAAGCCCTGGCGAGGCTGACGCGGGAGACGGGGGAGCGGCTCCTCAACGTCGCCGACGAGCTCGACGAGGCGCCACGACCCCGAATCTGACGATGAAGGCCCCCGGGATGACCGGGGGCCTTTCTCATTCCTCGGTCGCCTCCGCGTCCAGGGCCCGCCAGCGCTCCTCGGGCAGGTCCGGCGTGGCCTGCATTCTGGCGATGACATCCTCGACCCAGGCAGGCGCGTAGGACCAGCAGTCGACGCCGACGTCGCAGGACTGAGACGTCCCCGGCAGGGCGCCGTGAACGTGGCCGTAGACGTGCAGGGCGCCGTGAAAACAGCCGGGCCAGGCTCTGAGCGGGTAATGGTCGCAGACGATGCGCCGGCCAGCCGTGTGGACGGTCAGCCGCTCCTGGACGCTCTCCCAGGGCAGCGTCGTCGTCCTCGGACGGTCGTGGTTGCCGACCACGAGATGCTTCTTGCCCTTGAGCGTTCCGAGAATTTCGGCAACGCGCTCCGGCTTGTGGCCCCATTCGAAGTCGCCGACGAAGATGACCGTGTCGGCCGGGCGCACGAAGGCATTCCATGCCTCGATGAGCATGGCGTCCATCTCCGCGACGTCGCGGAAGGGGCGCTTCGTGTGCTCGATGCTGCCGGCGTGCCCGAAATGGGTGTCCGCGATCAGCCACACCTGGCCCTTGGGGGGATGCAGATTGCGGTGGTGGTTGAGGGGTTGATTCTTCATCAGGGCAGCCTCCTGTGCGGGACAGGGGGCTGCGCACACGGCGTCACGCCCCCGGGGGGATCTCTCGGCGGATGGGGCGGGGTATGCGTTTCACGGCGTGCCTCTTAGCGTCGGTGTGGGACCAGGGATCGCAGCTCCGGATTCATCCGGTCAAGGAGGGATTCCTCGCGTGGTTAAGGGTTTCCCTGGGCGTCGGGCGATTGTCACATTCTCACTCCGCCCCCCCGGGGGGTGGATGCAGAATGTGACAATCAGGCCCCGAGGCGCGCCCGCTCCGCCTCGTAGGCCTCAAGGACAGCGGCTACCCACAGGGCCATGCCCTCGGCCTTAAGGTCGAGCCTTTGCGAGTGGATGTAGTGCTTGAGCGTGATGGAGGCCGCGAGCTCGCGCTCCGCGTCGGCGCCGGTTCGGGCGGATGCCTTGTGGGCCAGGATCGCGCTACCGGCGCCGCCCAGCTTCTCCAGGTCGAGGAACGTCCCAAGCGTCCTTCGGACGTCATGCGGCGTCCAAGCCCTGATGTCGTGGGCGGCGAACAGGTCTGCCCCGGGACGCTCCGTGACCTTGCCGCCGCGGCCTCCCTTCGGGTCGCCCTGGAGACGACCGAACAGTTGGGTTAGGCCGGTCGGGTAGACAGCCTTGCCGGACACGCGGGACGGGAACAGGAAGGGCGATTCCGGGTCGGTCTTGAACCTCGCGAGAACGGCGAGGGCCTCAGGCGGGATGGGGACCGCATGCGGGCGAGCCGCCTTCTTAGACTTGGCCGACTTTGGGCCCTTCATCTCCGCGGCGGTCCACGTCCAGATCTGCCAGCCCGGCCGCTCCGGCCAGGCCCGCACCGTCGCCCGCTTCGTTGCCGTCAGGGCGCTGGCGCGCTGGCCGGTGAGGACGATGCCCCACAGCGCCGCCAGCATCCCCTCCGAGGTCTCCTTGGCCGTCCCGCCGAGGCTGCGGTGCCGCTCCGCGATGATCAGCGTCCGGACGAGCTCGGCCACGGTCGGCGTGTGCTCCCGCGGCGTCGAGGACCAGTCCACATGCAGCCCATCGCGCCACCAGGGATACGGGGTCCGCGCCAGCCCCGAAAGGATCGGCTGGTCCCGCTTCGCCCAGTCAAGGGCCGCGCGGACGGCCTCCATCGTGTCGGCGGCCGCGCTCGGGGTGCGATCCGCGGCAACGGCGTCCCGGACGCGCAGGAGGTCGGCCTGATCGACGTCGGTCGCGCGCTTCCGTGCGAGCTCCGGCGTCACCGCCCGGCGAAGATGCTTCTCGAACTGCGTGGCCCACCGCGGCACGAACCCCGGCAGCACCTTTTCCAGGTAGAGCTCGCACAGGTCCTGCCATTCCCACGGCCCCTCTCGCCGGCGGTCCTCCGCGGACCGGATGGGCAGCGGTTGCGCGAAGGCCGCGTCCCGGGCGACGCCCGGCTTCATCCCGCGCCTGTGCGCCTCCCCCCAGACCTGCAGGTTCACCTTGGACGGATTGCGTCCTTCCCGAAGGTCGACCCGGGACCGCTGTGCCGCCTCCCGGGCCGCGGCTACCGGCAAGTCGATGTCTCCGAGGCGGACGGTGCGGGTCTCGGTCTTGAGATACCAGGCCCCGCCGGTCTTACCCACGCGCAGAACCAGTCCGCGCTCGGTCTCATCGGCCCACTCGTGCCCGCGGCCCTCCATGGCCCCGGAGGCGACGAGCTTCAGCGCGGCCTTGACGTGATGGGCGGTGAGCTTGGCGCGGGTACGGCTCCAGGCATTGGCGGTAGGCATGGGACCTCGGGGCGTGATACCAGCCTGATACCAGCCAGTCCCCGAACCCCCTGGCAAGGGACCCTGGCCGCGAAAAGCGGCGATTCCCCATGTGAAAGCAGTGCCTTGGTAAATGGTGGAGAACGTCAGGGGAGGGGGCGAAACGCGGCGTGTCAGCCTTCCAAGCTGAATACCCGGGTTCGATTCCCGGTACCCGCTCCACCCATTCGCAGAAATTGCTTTTAATTGCAGAAGTTTATTGCGTTTGAAGAAGTTAGGATGAACGCTTCAGGCGAAAAATGTCCAACGTTTCGTCCTACAGGCGCGCCGCTCCATGTCCGACTTTCTCACCCGCCGCGGGTCCACGTGGCACTTCGTGCGTCGCGTTCCGGCGCCCTTCGCTTAGCTCGATCCGCGCGGCATCGTCCGCCAATCCACGCGCATCCGCATCACTGACGACCGTACCGGTCGCCGCGCGGCACGCATCGCTCACAAGCTGAACGAAGAGCTGGAAATCTTCTGGCACGGCCTGAGCCGCGGCCAGGACGCCGCTCAGGCCAACGCCTACGATGCCGCACGGCGGCGCGCTCGCAGCCTCGGCTTCGACGACCTCGATTCGGCTCAACTGCTCGCCCTGCCGCTGGAACGCTGGCTTGCCGCTATCCGCCATCGCCGCCTTGATGTGCCGCCACGCCGTCGTGCGGGAGCAGGTCCAGAGTCGCTGTTCCACCGCATCGCACGGAAGACCTCACGCCGCTGGCCCGAGCGCCGCGCAGCGGAACGCACCGTAATCGCTCCGCGCCAGCCTCTCGGCCAGGGCAGGCAGGAACAGCGCCGCCTCCTCGGCGAGCCGCCACGGCGGGTTGACCACGATCAGCCCGCTGCCCGTCAGGCGCGCGTCGTCGGGCCGGTCGATCATCAGGTCGAGGCGCAGGGCCGGCCGGGTCAACGCGGCGTCGAGGACCGCGACCATCCGGTCGACGGCGGCGCGATCTTTGATCGGGTACCACGCCAGGAACACGCCGGTCGGCCACTTCGCCACGGCCCGGGCGAGGTGCGCGCCGAGGCGGTCGATCTCGCCCAAAACCTCGTAGGGCGGGTCGATCAGCACGAGGCCGCGGCGCTCCGGCGGCGGGATCAGGGCGTTGAGCGCCGTCCAGCCGTCGAGGTGCAGCACCTTGGTGCGGGCGTGGCCGTTGTAGCGCGCGCGCAGGGTCGCGGCGTCGTCCGGATGCAGTTCCACGAACACGCCGTGGTCGCCCGCGCGCAGCGCCTCGCGGATCAGGGCCGGCGAGCCGGGATAGATCGTCGGCCCGTGCCGCGCTCGCACCGCCGCGACCGCCGCGCGGTAGGGGCTAAGCAGGTCCTCGACGGCCGGCGGGAACGGTTCGGCAAGCCTGCCCCAGCCGTCGATCCACTCGGCGGTGCGGCCGGCCTCGTCGGCGGTCAGGTCGTAGAAGCCGAGGCCGGCATGGGTGTCGATGGCGCGGAACGGAGCCGGCTTGAGGCTGAGATGCGCCAGCACCCGGCTCAGCACGAGGTGCTTCAGGACATCGGCGAAGTTGCCTGCGTGGAAGGCGTGGCGATAGTTCATCGGGCCATGGTCAGGCGGCGCCGGCCCAGCCGGTCACCCGAGTCGCCGCGGAGCCGTCAGCGGGCGGCGCCGAGGGTGATCTCGGGCGCGCGGCAATTGCCGCGGGCGACCTCGGGGCAGGAGGCGAAGCCGCGCAGGTCCTTGGTGAGGCAGACCCGCACCTCCTGCAACTGGCCGCGCGCGCAGGCGACCGCCAGCATGTCGGGCCGCAGGCCCCGGTTGGCCGCGACGAACTGACGGGCGACCTCGATCGGCGCGACGCGGCGCTCCGCGCCGGGGGTCTTGAAGTCGTCGGGGATCGTCACCGCCAAGCGGGCCTCGCGGGCGGCGCGGAAGTAGGCGGTGGGATCGAGGCCCGAGCAGGTGCCGTGGCGGCGCCACTCGTAGCGGGCAAGACCCGCGCTCGGATAGACCTCGCCGGCGACATCCATCGCCTGCGGGGTCGGCGCGCGCTGGACGGCCGAGCAGTTCTCGGGATAGCCGCGGGTGTATTGCGGCCACAATCCGTGGACCACGAAGCCGAGGCCGCGCCCGGACGCGCATTGCCGGTCGTCGCGCCGGCCGGCGGTCTCGCAGTAGGTCGGCGACCAGGACAGGGCGAGCACGTAGAAGTCGAACGTGCCCGGCGCGTCGTTGCCGCGGCCGAAGCCGCCGAAATCCTGCGCCTGCGCACCCGCGGCGGCGAGCAGCGCCGCCAGCACGAAGCCGAGCCGCGTCACGGACGCGCCATCCGGCAGGCGGTGGCGTAGGCGTAGCTCAGGTCGCGGTCGAGGCCGTGCACGCAGAACTCGATGCCCCAGGTCGAGCCGATGATGCCGAGGCTCTCGCGCACGGAATAATCGACCTTGCGCCGGATGCCGTCCGACGTGGTGGCGGTGGCGGTGCAGAACCGGCGCGGGTAGAAGTCGAGACCCCAAGGCCGCCACGCGGTCCGCTCGATCCTGTCGTAGGCGACGATCGTCAGGGACGAGTTCCAGAACTTCGCCTCCTTCTCGGCGAACTGAGTCGAGACCTTCTCCAGCACGTCCGCGTCCTGGCAACCGGGGATGTCCGCGTCGAAGGGGAAGGCGCGCTCCTCGGAGGGCTCGATGTCCTCGCGCGCCGAGCGGGCGAGCGCCGGCTGAAGGCTGGCCGCCAGGATCAGGGCGATACTGACAGCGGCGGAGAGGGCGTTCGGGCGCATGGCGGGCCTGCTTCGCATCGTGTGCAGCATCGTCGGACGATGGCCGGAGGCACGCTCAAGTCAAGCCGAGCGGGGCCGGCGCGGGCGCTTTCGCGTCCCGGTGGCGCGCGCGGGGCACACCCGTGCCGAACGTCGCCTCAGTAGATCGGGCCGGCCGACAGACCGGGCGCGGCCAGCGACAGCGGCTCCTCGTCGCCGGGCGCCGGCTCTTCCGGCAGCGCCGCCGCGACGCGGGGGCTCGCACGGGCGGGAAGCGGCCGAGGCGCGGGCGCCGAGGCATAGGCGGAGGCCGCCGCCGGCCGGGCCGGTGCGCGGGCGTAGAGCCCGGGGCTCGCGGCCTTCGAGGTCGGCGCGAGACCGTAGGGATCGTCCTCCTCGACATCGACCGGGGCCTGCGGCGGCGCCGTCTGCCGTTCCGGCGGGCGCGGGCGCGACATCGGCCGCGCGTCGCCGGAGCCGAGCTGCGGCGTGAACTTGATCAGCGGCTGGCAGATCCGCTTCAGGCCGCGCGGATCGTGCCGGGCGAGGTCGACGTGGATGTGATCGTAGTGGAACGCGTTGGAGCCCGGCGCCAGCACCGTCGTGAAGCGCTGGCACGCCCCGATGAAGATCTCGCGCAGGAAACCCTGCTCGGCCTCCGTGCCGCGCCAGCCGCCCTTGACGGTGATCACGTGCCCGTCGGCGAGCGTGACGGACATCACGTCGAGCGCGTTGCCGAAGGCATGCTCGGAGAGCTTGGCGCCGACTTGGTTGTTGCGCCCCCGGCAGGAATACGAACCTGCGTTGATCTCGGCCACCGGTTGCCCGAAGTAGAGGTTGGCCGCCGGCTGGACCGTGTCGGCGAGCCACGCCTCGGCCTCGGCGAGCGCCGGGCACCCGAGCGTCATCCGCTGCTTGAGGACGACCGTCCCGCCCCCGAGCCGCGTGACCCGGAACGGCTGCTGCATGCCGCAGGGACCGGGGCCGGCGATCTCCTTGGCGGGCTGGATGAACTCTGTCGCCTCGACGAGCTTCCTGGCGAGGCAGACCTGCTCGGCCTGGTCGCGCCACGGATCGCGGCGCTCAAACGTGTTGATCGCACAGCCGGTGAGCCCCGCGCCGAACAGCGCAAGGGCGAAGAACGCGAGTACGCTACGCCACATCCTTCGGAGAATGGGCAGGATCGCGTAAACGCGGCGCTAACGATGCCGACATTGGGCACGTCCGGCCGGGCTGCTAAAAGCCCGCCCGGATACGGAGGCCGACGCCGCCCATCCGGGCCGCGCACGAGACCTGCACCTGCCGGTGGCCGGTCCGCTGCCGCGCGAACACGAGCTTGCAAGGACGCATGATGCTCTCCCTGGTCGATCTGCGCCGCCGCATCGAGGCCGGCTCCCTGACACCGGACGGCGCGATCCGCCTGTCGCAGGAGGCGATCCTCGCCCGCGATCCGGTGGTCCGCGCGACGATCTGCACCGATCCGGCGCCCGCGGTGACCGATCACGGGCCGCTCGCCGGCATCGCGGTCGGCGTCAAGGACATCATCGACACCGCCGCGATGCCGACGCAGATGGGCTCGGCCATCTACGCGGGCTGGCAGCCGAAGGCCGACGCGGCCATCGTCATGCGCCTCAAAAGCCTCGGCGCGGTGGCGCTCGCCAAGACCTCGACCTCCCCGTTCGCCAGCATAGACCCGACCGGGACGACGAATCCGTTCGACCCCGGCCACACGCCCGGCGGCTCGTCGGCGGGCTCTGCCGCCGCGGTCGGCGCGGGGATGCTGCCGCTGGCGCTCGGCACCCAGACCGGCGGCTCCGTGATCCGCCCGGCGAGCTTCTGCGGCTGTGCGGCGGTCAAGCCGTCGTTCCGGCTGCTGCCGACGGTGGGCGTCAAGACCTTCTCCTGGGCGCTCGACACGCTGGGCCTGTTCGGCGCGGGCGTGTGCGACGTCGCCCACGCGCTGGCGCTGATCGCCGGCCGCCCCGCGATCGACCTTGGGTCGACCGCGCCCGGTGCGCCGCGCATCGGCCTCGTGATCCAGGATTTCGCCGCGGCGCCCGAGCCGGAGGCGCTCGCCGCCCTCGACCGTGCCCGGCGCGCCGCCGAGCGAGCCGGGGCAAGTCTTGCCGACCTCGACCTTCCCCCCGAGCTCGGCGCGGCGTGGCGCTGCCACGCCACGATTCAGGATTTCGAGGCGCGCCAGGCGCTGGCCTGGGAATACGCCAACCACCGCGACGCGCTGAGCGCGCTCCTCGGACCTCAGCTCGACGATGCGCGGTCGATCACGCCGGCCGATTATGACGAGGCCCGCCGCCACGCCCATCGTGCCCGGCGCGTCCTGAAGGACCTGTTCTCGGACTTCGACGCGATCCTCACCGTCTCCGCGCCGGGACCGGCGCCGAAGACGCTGGCCTCGACCGGCGACGCGCGCTTCAACCGGCTCTGGACGCTCATGGGCGTCCCGTGCGTGAACGTCCCGGTCCCCGGCGACGGGCTGCCCATGGGCATACAGGTGATTGCGCGCTTCGGCGGCGACGGTCGGGCGCTCGCGGTTGCCGCGATGATCGAGGCCGCCCTGCGGGCGTAGGGCCTCGCCGACGCGGGGAGACTCCGTTCCCGCGGCTCAGACCGTCGCGTCCTCGCCGAGCGCGTCCTCGACGTAGAGCTGCTCCAGCAGCACCTTGATCACCGCCATCAGCGGCAGCGCCAGGGCGATGCCCCACAGTCCGAAGATCACGCCGAGCACGAGCTGCCCGGCGAAGATCGTCGCCGGCGGGATGTCCAGCGCCCGCTTCTGGATGAAGGGGGTCAGTCCGTAGCTCTCCAGGCATTGCACGACGAGGTAGACGCCGAGCGCGCCGAGCAGCGCCTTCACCCCCGAGGCGAGGCTCGCCAGCAGGATGATGACTCCGGCGACCAGCGGCCCGACCGTCGGCACGAAGGCGAGGAGTCCCGCCTGCAGGCCGAGGATCAGCGCGCCGCCGATGCCGAGGAAGGCGAGCCCGCCCCAGATGCACAGGAAGATCACCGCCATCGTAATCAACTGGCCGAACAGCCAGTGGCGCAGGGTCTCGCCCGTCCCGTCGAGCACGCGGGCCCAGCGCCAGCGGCGCTTGGGCGGCACGAAGCGCAGGAGCCCGTCGCGGTAGCTGGACGGATCGGCGGCGAAGGCGAGGCCGAGGAACACGATCACCAGCACGTTGCCGAGCGCGCTGAACAAGCCGACGATCACCAGAGCCGCCGGGCCGAGCACGCTGCCGGCCTCCGACAGGAGCGAGCCGGGATTCTTCAGGGCGCTCGACGCCACTCCGGCGAAGCCGCCGGACTGCTTGCCGGGCTCCTTGTCCGCCGGGCCAGGCTTGGCGTCCTCGCCTGTCCCGCCGGTCTTCCCGACCGCGCTCAGCATCGGCAGGCTGATGCCGTGGGACGACAGCCACTCCGTCACCGTCCCCGACTGCCTCTGGATCGTCTCGCCGAGGTCGCGGCCCTGCTGCACCACCGTCGCGCCCCCGAAGCTGACGAGGCCCGCCGCGGCGGCGGCGAGAATCAGGCCCACGAGCGTCAGCCGGACGCCCCGCGGCAGCGGCAGGACGCGGCCGAGTCCTCGCGTCAGCCCGTCGAGCAACACGCCGAGGAGCGCCCCGGCGAAGACCAGCAGCAGCGTCTCCACTGCCATCCAGGCGAGCGCCAGCACCGCCGCGAACGACACCATGGCGATGCCCGACGCTGCGAGCGGCAGCGCGGCGCGCCACGATCCGGCCGGGCCGGCCGGCGCTTCGGTCTTCGGTTCGGCCATCGCGCTCCAGTCCCGCTTCACGGCCTCACGAGCGCCCGCGCGGCGGCGGGGTCAAGCCTCCCGCGCGGTTCCTTCACCGGTGATGTCGGCCCAGCGCTGCGCCGCCGCATCGTCGGCCTGCGCCGCCTCGACCCAGCCGCCGATGGTGCCGTCGGTCAGGTGCTCGCGCTTCCAGAACGGCGCCCGCGTCTTGAGGTAGTCCATCAGGAAGCTCGCCGCCTCGAAGGCGGCGATGCGGTGGCTCGCGGCGGTGATCACCAGCACGATCCCGTCGCCCGGCGCGACCAGTCCGTAGCGATGGACCGCTCGCACGGCCTGAAGCGGCCAGCGGGCGGCGGCGGCCGCGACGACGCGCCCGATCTCGGCCTCGGCCATGCCGGGGTAGTGCTCCAGCTCCAGCGCCCGAAGCCGGCCGCCCTCGTTGCGGCACAGGCCCGTGAAGGTCACGACCGCGCCCGCGCGGCCCGCGAGCGCTTCGCTCATCGCCGCGATCTCGGCGGCGACGTCGAACGGCTCGGCCTGAATGCCGACGGAGGGCGTTGCGGGGGGCGACATGATATCCTCGCGGGAGGCTCGGGCGACATCGGCGCGACGGCGAGGCGCCATCCGGCCTGACACCCCGGCCGCCCGCGCCTATATGGCACGTCGGACCGTCCCCGGCAGGGCCGAGCCGTGGCCTCGAAGACGATGCGCCGGAGGATGCCAGCGTGACCCCCGACCTGACCCTGCCCTACGACGGTATCCTGCCGGATTTTGCGAGCCGTCCGGTCTGGTGCGGCCGCGGCAGCACCGTGATCGGTGCCGCCCGCCTCGGCAGCCAAGCCTGGATCGGCGACGACGGCGTGATCCGCGCCGACGGCCAGCCCGTCGTGCTCGGCGAGCGGTTCTGGCTCGGCCATCGCTCGACCGTGCACATCGCGACCTTCACCCGCGGAACGCAGGTGGGAGACCGGGTCACGGTCGGGCACAACAGCGTGGTCCACGCCTGCACCATCGGCTCCGACGTGGTGATCGAGGACGACGTCGTCATCCTCGACGGGGCGACGGTCGGAGACGGCACGGTGATCGAGGCGGGCGCCACGGTGTTTCCCCGTGTCCAGTTGGAGGGCGGTTTCGTCTACGCCGGGAGCCCGGCCAAGCCCCAGCGGACGATCACGCGGGCCGAGCTCGACGAGCGGGCCGAGCGCCTGCGCGAGGCCGCGGGCGACGCGCTCCAGCCCGTGGCCGGCGACCGGCCTGAGGTGGTGGAGACCGTCTTCGTCGCGAGCACCGCGCGCCTGCGCGGCCGCGTCAGCCTGGGCGCCGGGTCGAGCGTGCTGTTCTCCTGCGACCTGCACGCCGAGGTCGGGCCGATCGTGGTCGGCGCCGACACCAACATCCAGGACAACACCGTGATCCGCACCCGGGGCGAGGGGGTCGTGATCGGTCGCGACACCACGGTCGGCCACAACGTGCGCGTCGGCGACAGCCGCATCGGTGCCCGCTCGCTGATCGGCATCGGCGCGACGATCGCGCCGGGCACCGTGATCGCCGACGATGTCATGCTGGCGGCCGGCGCCACCACCGATCCGGGCCAGTTGCTGGAGGGCGGATACCTCTGGGGCGGGCGCCCGGCCCGCATCCTGTCGCCGCTGGACGCCGACAAGCGCGCCATGATGGGCCGCATCGTCGAGGGCTACCGCGAGCACGGACGCGCCTATCGCAAGGCCGAGGCCGAATCCGCCTGATGCGGTTCGGTGCGCGCCGGCAGCCGCGGGACGCTAATCCTCCAGACCGATCAACTGGAAGCTCGTGTGCAGGTCGTTCGACATCGGGATGTTCAGGCGCTGGCCGCTGGGCAGGCGCTTGAGGAACCAGCGCTCGTAGGTCCAGCGCAGTTCACGGCTCTCGGCCAGCCGGGCGAAAGTGGCGGTGACGGCCCCGGCCAGGTCCGGATCGTCCTTCCGGAACATGATCCCGTAGGGCTCGAAGGACAGCTTGTCGGAGAGAACCATGTACTTGGCGCCCTCCGCGCCGTCGTTGGCGATCAGGCCGTAGAGCAGGACGTCGTCCGTGGCGAACGCATCCGCCCGCCCGTCCTTGACCATGGCGTAGGACTCCGCGTGGTCCTTGCCGATGAGGATGTCGGCCTGGAGCTTGAGCTTGGCCAAGAGGTCGCGCAGCGCCCCTTCGTTGGTGGTGCCGGCCGTCACGACGACCTTCTTGCCGCCGAGGTCGCGATAGGACGCGATCGGCGAGCTGCGGGGAACCAGGAGCTGGGTCGCGCTGATGAAGGTGACCGGTGAGAACGCGACGGTGCGGCGGCGCTCGGCGTTGGCGGTGGTGGAGCCGCATTCGAGATTGATCTTGCCGCCCGCGATCGCCTGGAAGCGGGATTCCGAGGTCACGGGCTCGTAGCGGACCTTCAGGTCCGTGCGCCCGATCGCGCGGCCGATCTCGTCGACGATCTCGCCGCAGATGTCGATCGCGTAGCCGATCGGCCGCGCGCTGCCGTCGGCGAGCTTGCCCTCGACGAAGGAGAAGGGAACGGAGCTGGTGCGGTAGCCGATCACCACCTCGCCCTTCTCGGCGATGGTCTTGAGCGAGCCGCTGAGGACATCGACCGCGAAGGCCGGCCCCGGAACGGTGAGCCACGCGACCGCGAGCGCCGCGATGAACCTGCCTGCCGACATCGGAAAACTCCTGAACACCGTGCCGCGCCGGAGCGGCTCCGGGACCGGCCGAGGGCCGACCCCGAAGACCCGCGTAAGACCTCGCTACTCGGCTGCCGCCGGCATCGGGCTGACATCGCGATCGATGCGCTGGTCGGTCGTCGTGAGCTGCCCCTCCCACTTGGCCACGGCGACGGTGGCGACGCTGTTGCCGAGCACGTTGGTGGCCGAGCGGCCCATGTCGAGGAACTGGTCGATGCCGATGATCAGCAGCAATCCTGCCTCCGGAATGTTGAACTGGGTCAGCGTCGCCGAGATCACCACCAGCGAGGCGCGCGGCACGCCGGCCATGCCCTTCGAGGTCACCATCAGAAGAAACAGCATGGTGAGCTGCTGCCCGTAGGTCAGCGGGATGTTGTAGGCCTGCGCGATGAACATCACCGCGAAGGTGCAGTACATCATCGAGCCGTCGAGGTTGAACGAGTAGCCCATCGGCAGCACGAACGAGGTGATGCGGTTGGGAATGCCGAACTGCTCGAGGTTGGTCAGCATCTTCGGGTAGGCCGCCTCGCTCGACGCGGTCGAGAAGGCGAGCACGAAGGGCTCCTTGATGAGGTTGAACAGCCGCCTGATGCCGGCCGAGCCCAGCATCAGGAAGCCGACGAACATCAGCAGGCCCCAAAGGACGGCCAGCCCGATGTAGAATTCGACCAGGAACTTGCCGTAGGTGACGAGCACGCCGATGCCCTGCGTGGTGATCGTCGCCGCGATCGCCGCGAATACGGCCACGGGGGCGAACAGCATGACGTAGCCGGTCACCTTCAGCATCACGTCGGCCAAGCCCTCGATGCCGTGGGCGACGAGGTGGCCCTTCTCGCCGAGGGCGGCCAGCGCCACGCCGAAGAAGATCGAGAACACAACGATCTGCAGGATCTCGTTGTTGGCCATCGCCTCCACCGCGCTCTTGGGCACGAGGTGGGTGACGAACTCCTTGAGCGAGAGCGAGGCGGCCTTGAGGCCGGTGCCGGCGCCGACATCGGGCAGCGGCAGGTTCAGGTTGTGGCCCGGCTGCATCAGGTTGACGAGGATCAGCCCCAGCATCAGCGAGCAGAACGAGGCGCCGACGAACCAGAGCAGCGCCTTGCCGCCGACGCGACCGACAGAGGCGGTGTCGCCGAGGTGCGCGATGCCCACGACGAGCGTCGAGAATACGAGCGGCGCGATGATCATCTTGATCAGGCGCAGGAAGATGTCGCTGATGAGCGCGATGTAGCCGGAGATTTCCTTGGCCGTCTGCGGATCGGGCCAAGTAATGCTACACAGGTAACCGACGACGATGCCGAGCACCATGCCGATGAAGATCATCGTCGTCAGCCGCGAACCCGTCATTGATGATCCCCCTGCGCACGAGAGCCCGGCGCGTCATCCCGCATTAACGAATGTGAAGCACGAAGCAGGCCACGCGCAAGCCGGCTCAACGATTTAATCCGACGGCTCGAAGCTTTTGTTGCCGCGCAGCCGGCCCGCCAGCGTGGCGCTTCCTCGACTGCGCAGGCTATGCTGGCCGCGCGCGACCAGCATCAGCGGATGACGGACCGGGCAGTCCGTGGCGATCGCGGTCCAGGTACGGTAGGGGACTTGGTACGGTACGGGACTTGCGGCCCGGGGCACCTGCAACCTTGCGGGACTTGCCAGCTAGCCTGCGGAACTTGCCAGCCCCGGCAGCCGGTTCGCGCCGGCACCCGCGATCGGACGAGGGAGAGACGGTCACGCGATGGATGTCTTCGTACAGCAGTTGATCAACGGGCTGACGCTCGGGTCGATCTACGGCCTGATCGCGATCGGCTACACGATGGTGTTCGGCATCATCGGCATGGTCAACTTCGCCCACGGCGACGTCTTCATGGTGTCGAGCTTCATCGCGCTGATCGGCTTCCTGATCCTCACCGCGTGGCTCGGGATCACCTCGATCGCGCTGGCCTTCCTGATCGTGCTCGTGGTCAGCATGGTGCTCACCGCGCTCTGGGGCTGGGCGATCGAGCGCGTCGCCTATCGCCCTTTGCGCGGCTCGTTCCGGCTGGCGCCGCTGATCTCGGCCATCGGCGTCTCGATCTTCCTCTCCAACTTCGTGCAGGTGGCGCAGGGCGCGCGCAACAAGCCGCTGCCGCCGATGCTCTCGGGCGGGCTGACCCTGTTCGAGCGCGACGGCTTCGCGGTGTTCCTGGCCTACAAGCAGTGCCTGATCATGGCGGTCACGGTCGTGCTGCTCACGGGCTTCTGGTACCTCGTCCAGCGCACCCCCTTCGGCCGGGCGCAGCGGGCCTGCGAGCAGGACCGGCGCATGGCCGCGCTGCTGGGCATCGACGTCGACCGCACCATCTCCCTGACCTTCGTCCTGGGCGCCGCGCTCGCGGCGGTCGCAGGCGTGCTCTACCTCATCTACTACGGCGTCGTGTCCTTCTCCGACGGTTTCGTCCCCGGCGTGAAGGCGTTCACGGCCGCGGTGCTCGGCGGCATCGGCTCCCTGCCCGGCGCGGTGCTCGGCGGCCTGATCATCGGCCTGATCGAGACCTTCTGGTCGGCCTACTTCTCGATCGAGTACAAGGATGTCGCCGCCTTCTCGATCCTGGCGATCGTGCTCATCTTCATGCCGTCCGGAATCCTCGGCCGCGCCGAGGTCGAGAAGGTCTGATGGCAAGCGCGCGCGCGCCGGGCGGCTTGCCCGGCATCCTGCGGGACGCCGCCCTCTACGCCCTCGGCGCCTTCGGGCTCTGCGTGCCGCTGGTCAGCTTCCGCACCGAGCCGGGCCCGACCGGCGGGCTCGAACTCACCCCGCGCTGGGTCCTCGTCGCGGGCCTGTGCGGCGCGATCTTCCTCGCACGCCTCGCGCAGCGCCTCGTGCTGACGCACCGCGACGCCCGTCGGGCGCTCGCACCGGCGCCAGCCCAGGCGACGGAGGCCGTCGATGCCGCCCCGAATGCCGGGCAGCGGATCTCGATGCTGGCGCTCTGGCTGTTCATCGGTGTCGCGCTGACGCTGCCGGTCGTGGCGACGCTGGCAGTCGGCAGCCTCGGGGAGGCCCGCTACTGGATCGACCTCGGCATCCTCATCCTCACCTACGTGATGCTCGGCTGGGGCCTCAACATCGTCGTCGGCCTCGCCGGCCTGCTGGATCTGGGCTACGTCGCCTTCTACGCGGTCGGCGCGTATTCCTACGCCCTGCTCTCGACCACGTTCGGCCTGTCGTTCTGGCTCTGCCTGCCGCTGGCCGGGCTGTTTGCCGCCCTCTGGGGCGTGCTGCTGGGCTTTCCCGTGCTGCGGCTGCGCGGCGACTACCTCGCCATCGTCACGCTCGCCTTCGGCGAGATCATCCGCCTCGTGCTGATCAACTGGGTCGACGTCACCGGGGGCGGGGCCGGCATCTCCTCGATTCCCCGGGCGACGTTCTTCGGCATTCCCTTCACCGCGGGCGAGGACGGGTTTGCGGCGCGCTTCGGGCTCACCTTCGACTCGATGCACCGCATCGTCTTCCTGTACTACGTCATCCTGGCGCTCGCGCTCGTCACCAACCTCGTCACCCTGCGCCTGCGCCGGCTGCCCATCGGCCGCGCCTGGGAGGCGTTGCGCGAGGACGAGATCGCCTGCCGCTCGCTCGGCATCAACACCACCACGACGAAGCTCACCGCCTTCGCGCTCGGGGCCGCCTTCGGGGGCGTGGCCGGCTCGTTCTTCGCCGTGCGCCAGGGCTTCATTTCGCCCGAGAGCTTCAACTTCCTGGAGAGCGCGATCATCCTGGCGATCGTGGTGCTCGGCGGCATGGGCAGCCAGGTCGGCGTCGCCGTCGCCGCGGTGGCGATGGTCGGCGGTCCGGAGATGCTGCGCAACCTCGGCTTCCTGAAGCAGGTCTTCGGCGAGGGCTTCGACCCGAACGAGTACCGCCTGCTGCTGTTCGGCCTCGCCATGGTGGCGATGATGGTCTGGCGCCCGCGCGGGCTGATCTCGGAGCGCACGCCCTCGGTGGCCTTGGGCAAGCGTCGGGCGATCTCCGGCGCCCATGTCAGCGAGGGCCACGGCTGATGGGCAGCCCCCGATGACCGCGCCGATCCCGCCCCGCGACGACGCGGTGCTCACCGTCGATCACCTCACCATGCGCTTCGGCGGGCTCACCGCCGTCGGCGACCTGTCGTTCCGGGCGCATCGCGGCGACATCACCGCGCTGATCGGCCCGAACGGCGCCGGCAAGACCACGGTCTTCAACTGCATCACCGGCTTCTACAAGCCGACCGAGGGGATGCTGACGCTCAAGCACGCCGACGGCTCGAAGCACCTGCTGGAGCGCCTGCCGAACCATTCCGTGAACCGCATCGGGCGGGTGGCGCGCACCTTCCAGAACATCCGCCTGTTCCAGGGCATGACCGTGCTGGAGAACCTGCTCGTCGCCCAGCACGCGCCCTTGATGCGGGCCTCCGGCATGAGCGTGCTCGGGCTGCTCGGCCTGCCGGTCTACCGCCGGGCCGAGGACGCGGCGATCGCGCGGGCCAGGGACTGGCTCGGCCGCATCGGCCTGATCGAGCGGGCCGACGACCCGGCCGGCGACCTGCCCTATGGCGCCCAGCGCCGCCTGGAGATCGCGCGGGCCATGTGCACCGACCCGGTGCTGCTCTGCCTCGACGAGCCCGCCGCCGGCCTCAACCCGCGCGAGAGCGGAGAACTGAACGCGCTCCTGCGCGACATCCGCGACGCGCACGACACCTCGGTGCTGCTGATCGAGCACGACATGTCGGTGGTGATGGAGATCTCCGACCACGTCGTCGTGCTCGATTACGGCGTGAAGATCGCCGACGGCACGCCGGGCGCCGTGCGGGCGGACCCGCGGGTGATCGCGGCCTACCTCGGCGTCGAGGACGAGGAGGTCGAGGCGGTCGATGCCGAGGTCGGCCTCGCCGTGACGCACCTGGAGGTCGAGGCGTGAGCGCGGGGATCGACGAGTGAGTGTCGCCGGCATCAACGTCCTCGTCGAGGAGACGCGGGCGCTCGCGGCCGAGAAGGCCGGGGCGAAGAAGACGCTGCTCTCGGTGCGTGGGGTCTCGACCTACTACGGCAGCGTCGCGGCTTTGCGCGGCGTCGACCTCGACGTGACCGAGGGCGAGATCGTCACGCTGATCGGCGCGAACGGGGCCGGCAAGTCGACCCTGATGATGACGATCTTCGGCGCGCCGCAGGCGCGATCGGGAACGATCACCTACGACGGCCGCGACATCACCCGGCTGCCGACCCACGTGATCGCGCGCCTCGCCATCGCGCAGTCGCCGGAGGGGCGGCGCGTTTTTCCGCGCATGAGCGTCTACGAGAATCTGCAGATGGGCGCGGCGCTCCAGGCCGGGCAGCACTTCGCGCGGGATCTGGAGCGGGTCTGCGCCCTGTTCCCGCGCCTGAAGGAGCGGCTCGCCCAGCGCGCCGGCACCATGTCGGGCGGCGAGCAGCAGATGCTCGCGATCGGTCGCGCGCTGATGAGCCGCCCGCGCCTGCTGCTGCTGGACGAGCCGTCGCTCGGCCTCGCGCCGCTCGTGGTGAAGGGCATCTTCGACGCGGTGCGCGACCTCAACCGGCAGGACGGCATGACGATCTTCCTCGTCGAGCAGAACGCCTACCACGCCCTGAAGCTCGCCCACCGCGGCTACGTGCTCGTCAACGGCCGCATCACCATGAGCGGCACGGGCCGCGCGCTGCTCGCCGACCCCGCGATCAAGGCCGCCTATCTCGAGGGCGGCCACGCCGCCCCGGCGGAGGTGTGACCGATGCAAGGGTTGATCTACGAGGAGGATGCGATCGGCCTGTTCCTCCTCGTCACCGTGGCGATGGGCGGCTGGGCCGGGTGGATGGCGGCGCGCGGGCTCGCGAAGGCGTGGCGTCCGTTCTGGCAATGCGTCCCGGCGCTGCTGGCCGTCGCGGCGGCGGTGCGCTTCATCCACTTCGCGCTGTTCGGCGGCACGCTCCTGTCGCCGCACTACTATGCGGTCGATGCGATCCTCGTCATGATCGTCGGCGCGGCGGGCTACCGCTGGACCCGGACGCGGCAGATGACGACGCAGTATCACTGGCTCTACGAGCGGACCTCTCCGCTGACGTGGCGCGCTCGCGAAACGGCGCCGGCTGAGCCATGATCGGCGCCCGCGCCCGACTCGGCGCGAGAGCATGATTCTTGCGCGGCGCGCGATATCTGGAATCGGACAACGAAGGGGACGAGGGATGAGAGCGATACTTCTGGCGGGCCTCGCGCTCGGCATGATGGCCTGCGGGCAGGGGCAGGCGGCCGACATCAAGATCGGCGTCGCGGCGCCGATCACCGGCCCGAACGCGGCCTTCGGCGCGCAGTTGAAGAACGGCACCACCCAGGCGGTCGAGGACATCAACAAGGCGGGCGGGATCAAGGGCCAGAAGCTCGTGCTCTCGTCCGGCGACGACGCGTCCGATCCGAAGCAGGGCGTGTCGGTGGCCAACAAGTTCGCCTCGGAAGGCGTGAAGATGGTGGTCGGCGACTTCAACTCCGGCGTCTCGATCCCGGCCTCCGACGTCTACCAGGACGCCGGCATCATCCAGATCACACCGGCCTCGACCAACGTGAAGTTCACCGAGCGCGGGATGTGGAACACGTTCCGCACCTGCGGCCGCGACGACCAGCAGGGGGCGGTCGCCGGCGACTACCTCGCCGCCAAGTACAAGGGCAAGAAGATCGCCTTCGTCCACGACAAGACCCCCTACGGCAAGGGGCTGGCCGACGAGACCCTGAAGGCGCTCAAGGCCAAGGGCGGCAAGGACGTGCTCTACGAGGGCATCAACCCCGGCGAGAAGGACCTCTCCGCGCTGGTGTCGAAGCTCAAGCAGGCCAACATCGACATCGTCTACTACGGCGGCGTCTTCGCCGAGGCCGGACTGCTGATCCGCCAGATGCGCGACCAGGGTCTCAAGGCACCGCTGATGGGCGGGGACGGCATCGCCGACAAGGAGTTCGCTCAGATCGGCGGCCCCGGCGCCGACGGCTCGCTGATGACCTTCGCCCCCGACGCGCGCAAGAACCCAGCCGCCAAGGACGTGGTCGCGGCCTTCAAGGCCAAGAACATCGACCCCGAGGCCTACACGCTCTACGCCTACGCCGCCGTCCAGATCCTGAAGAAGGCGATCGAGGAGACCGGCTCCACCGACGGCAAGAAGCTCGCCGACTACCTGCGTCAGGGAAAACCGACCCCGACCGTGATCGGCGACATCGCCTACGATAAGAAGGGCGACATCACCCGACCCGACTACGTCCTCTACGCCTGGAAGAAGAACGCCGCCGGCAACGTCGACTACACCGGCAACGAGCTGACCAAGTAATGCTGTCGGGAGCCAGCCGCGCGGTGCGCGTTGGCTCCCGACGCATCCCCTAAGTGACGAGGCCGTCCCGCACGCGTTGCCGGACGGCTTCTGCCTTGATCGCGCGCCAAGACTGTTCCGGTGGATGCGCGGCAACGGGAGGTTCTTGCACCACGAATTTCGATGCGTTCGCTTAAGAAATATGCATATTGCTCTCGACGTGAGCAGCGCCGATCGACACGAACGCCCGATCCGGGGTTGAAAAAAGCTTGGTTCCGGCCTGCGTGATCGGGTTTCGCACCTCGTTCGACCGTCGATGGCAAGTCGGTTGGCTGATGCCGTACTCACGTCGTGAAGCCGGGAAGGTCACTTCTCCTCTGTGAATCCGCCAAGCTTCTCACCGTGCCCATCGCTCCGGCACCATCATTGCAGACGCTGCGTCCGAGCCGGCCGTCTTCTGCCCGACCGTCCTCCGCCGTCCCATGCGCGGCACCATGTGGGAGTTTCGTCTTGACGCCATCCTGTTCTGACCGCCGCGGCATCGTTGCTGGCCTCGCCCTCGTCCTCTCGGTGTTCCCGGCCGGCGCCCACGCCGAGGATCTGACGGGCACCTTGAAGAAGGTGAAGGAGGCGGGCGCCATCACGATCAGCTACCGCAGTTCGTCCGTGCCGTTCTCCTACCTCGACGGCGACCAGAAGCCCGTCGGCTACGCGATGGAGATCTGCATGAAGATCGCCGATGCGGTGAAGGCCACCCTCAAGCTCGACAAGATGGAGGTGAAGTTCAACCCGGTCGAGTCGTCGACCCGCATCCCGCTGATCGCCAACGGCACGATCGACCTGGAATGCGGCTCGACCACGAACAACCTCGACCGTCAGAAGCAGGTGGCGTTCACCAACACCCACTTCCTGACGGCCACGCGCTACGTCTCGAAGAAGGACGCCAAGCTCCACACCATCGACGACCTCAAGAGCAAGACCGTCGTCTCGACCTCGGGCACGACCAACATCAAGCAGATCAACGAGGCCAACACCGCCAAGGGCCTGGGCCTGACCATCCTGTCCGCCAAGGACCATGCCGAGGCGTTCCTGATGGTCGAGACCGGCCGCGCGGTCGCCTTCGTCATGGACGACGTGCTGCTTGCCTCGTTGATCGCCGGTTCCAAGACCCCCGACGCCTACGAGATCTCGACCGAGCCGCTGTCGAAGCCCGAGCCCTACGGCATCATGCTGCGCAAGGACGACGCGCCGTTCAAGGCGGTGGCCGACGCCGCGACCAAGGCGCTCTACGAGAGCGCCGAGGGCAAGGCGCTCTACACCAAGTGGTTCGAGACGCCGATCCCGCCGCGCAACATCAACCTCAAGCTCCCGATGAGCGAGGCGATGACCAAGCAGTTCAAGAGCCCGAGCGACAGCGCCGATCCGGCCGTCTACTGACGCGGCCCGCCCCCTCGCCGGCTTCCGTCAGGAGCCGGCGAGATTCGGTGCGGACCACCGACCCAGAGCCCTGAAGATCCGGAACGAGACGTGGTGAAGCCCGGGCGATGAACTACAACTGGAACTGGCGCATCTTCCTCGATGCGTCGCCCGAGGGCACCGGTACCTACGCCGACATGCTGCTGTCCGGCTTGGCCTGGACGGTCCTCACGGCGCTCTGCTCCTGGGCGATCGCCTTCACGCTCGGCTCGCTCATCGGCGTGATGCGGACGCTGCCGTCGAGGGCGGCCAACGCCGTCGGCACGGCCTACGTCGAGCTGTTCCGCAACATCCCGCTGCTGGTCCAGATGTTCCTCTGGTACTTCGTCCTGCCGGAGCTGCTGCCGCAATCGCTCGGCAACGCGCTGAAGCAGTTGCCGAACGCACCGTTCTACACCGGCGTGATCTGCCTCGGGTTCTTCACGGCCTCGCGCGTGGCCGAGCAGGTTCGCGCCGGCATCCAGTCCCTGCCGCGCGGGCAGCAACTCGCGGGCACCGCGATGGGCTTCACCGTGGCGCAGACCTACCGCTACGTCCTCCTGCCCAACGCCTACCGGATCATCCTGCCGCCGATGACCTCGGAGTTCCTGAACAACCTCAAGAACACCTCCG